>JAFCZZ010000217.1 GCA_019314085.1 Deltaproteobacteria bacterium
TTTTAAGGAGACTCAATACTGTCTGCGTCGGTTTGGCTCCCTTTGAGAGCCAGTCGGCCACCCGGCCCTCCTTGATGTTTATCTCAGCCGGGTCCTTCAGGGGATTGTAATTTCCAACTATTTCGATGAACCTTCCATCCCGCGGTGCCTCGCTTTCAGCCACCACAATCCTATAGAACGGTTTCTTTTTTGCGCCCATTCGCGTCAATCTTATTTTAACTGCCATTCTGCGGGTTATCTCCTCCTGATATTTTTAGACTAAGTTCTTCTACTAGCACATGTTTTGTTTTATTTAAAGGGTAAATTTCCCCTCATCATCGATTTCATGCCGCCCTTTGACAACTTTTTCATCATCTTTCTCATCTCTATATAGTTTTTGAGAACTTTGTTGACATCCTGCACCGTGGTGCCGCTTCCCCTGGCGATCCTTTTTCTCCTCTGACCGTTTATGATCTTGTAGTTGATGCGTTCCTTCTCTGTCATGGAATCAATGATGGCGGTTGTCTTCACCAGTTCGTGTCCATCCGGTGCTGCGTTCTTCAGGCCCTTTATCTTTCCGAGGCCCGGGATCATTCCGAGAATATCCTGGAGAGATCCCATCTTCTGTATCTGCGCCAGCTGTTTTTTCAGGTCATTCAGTGTGAATGAATCCTTCCGGATCTTCCGTTCGAGCTCCTGTGCGGTTTTCTCATCTATTGTCGTCTGGGCCTTTTCGACCAGGGTCAGGATATCGCCCATGCCGAGAATTCTGGACGCCATGCGTTCCGGGTGAAAGACCTCAAGCTCGTCGGTCTTCTCACCCATGCCGATGAACTTAACCGGTTTCCCGGTGACCCTTTTCAGGGACAGCGCTGCTCCACCGCGTGCATCCCCATCCATCTTTGTCAGAACAACACCATCTATGTTCAGCAGGGCATCAAACGTCTCGGCTACCGATACGGCATCCTGCCCCGTCATGGCATCGGCGACAAAGAGTATCTCAGACGGATTGACGGCATCCTTTATCCTCTTCAATTCGTCCATCAGGTCGTCATCGATGTGCAGCCGACCCGCGGTGTCGATGATCAGGGCGTCGAAGCCGTTCGTCTTCCCATCTTCAGCGGCGTCAACGCAGATTTGTACCGGGTCGCTTTGGCCCTGTGAATCATATACGTTCACGCCTGTTTTTTCTCCGAGTATCTGTAACTGCTCGATGGCCGCGGGGCGGTAGACGTCCACAGAGACCATGGAGACCCTGCGGTCCTGATCTTTCAGGTGGCGGGCGAGTTTTGCCGCGGTGGTTGTCTTGCCGCATCCCTGAAGGCCCACTAGCATGATGGGGGCGGGGAATCGGTTGGAGAGGTTCAGATGGCTGCTTTCTGTTCCCATCAGCTCGACGAGTCTGTCGTGGACGATCTTGACTATTTGCTGCCCGGGGGTTATGCTGTCCAGAACCTCGCGGCCGATCGCTCGCTGACTGATATCTTCGATAAATTCCTTGGTTACCCGAAAATTAACATCCGCCTCAAGGAGCGCCATCCGGATGTCCTTCATCGCGGCCTTGACGTTTTCTTCGTCAAGGATGCCCCTTCCCCTGAGTTTCTTGAAGACGGTGTCCAGTTTCTCGGTCAGATTTTCAAACATAGCCGTTTATTCCGATTTTCTGTTCTTTATAATAAGACACGTAATACCCCGTACCTTCTTTTCCAGAAGAGACGCAGCCGTCTTGGCCTCATCATATGTGGCAAAGCCGTGCACCTTTACACGGAACCACTTTCCGCTTGTTTTGAGGGTTACCTCATCCACCCGCGGGGCATACCCCATATGGGACAACTTCTCTGTCAAGGCCCCCGTCATGTCTTTGCCCCTGAAGGATGCTACCTGGATCACGTACAGGCCGCCTGCCTGTTTTTTTTCAGGCGGAGCATACGACGACGTGTCAGGGGCGGTGACCTTCTTTTCCGTGAAGGTTTCCTTTACGGTTTCGCCGGTTTGTTTGAGCGTATCGTAAAAGGTAAACTCGACCTTTTCTTCCCCTGCAGGCGTATCCGGGGGAACATCCTTCTGAATCGCATCCGGAGTGATATCACGTCCAGCCGTATCCGGTTCGATGTCCATGCTTTTTGTAATCGTTTTCCTTATGGCGCCCGGTATTCCCCTGGCAATCTTTTCCGGATAGCTCTCAATATTTTTTCCGACCATCACCCCGGACACAAAGGAGAACAATAAGACGACGGCAATGACAAAGATGAAGAACGTCAGGCCGGATCGCCCCAGCTTGAATTCGAACTCTCCGCTTTTCTTCGACATTGATGTACCCTTGTCCGGGATTTGAGTGATGAAGACTCAAATCTTACATACGTTCCGGTGCGGAAACACCCAATAACTTCAGGGCGTTTCTGATTACTATCCCAGCGGTCTTAATCAAAAACAGCCTTGCCTTTGTCAACTCGGCGTTGTCTGAGACGACCTTGTGCTTGTTGTAGAAACTGTGAAAGACGGAGGCAAGGTCGTTGATGTAGTAGGGTATGCGATGTGGTTCAAGCGCCTGTGCGCTTCCTTCGACTATCTCCGGGAACGTGTCGATTATCCTGATAAGTTCATGCTCTTCCGCAGTGGTAAGGAGGTCGAGCCTGATGTCGCCGTAGACCGGAATCCGATACCCCTGCTCCACTGCGTTCCTCATGATACTGCAGATCCTGGCATGGGCATATTGCACGTAATATACCGGATTTTCGCTTGACTGCGCCTTGGCGGTCTCCAGATCAAAGTCGAGGTGGCTGTTAGACCTCCTCATCAGAAAATTGTACCTGGCCGCGTCTTTCCCCACCTCATCGGTTACCTCCCGTATGGTGACAAATTCACCCGCCCGGGTGGACATGGGAATGGGAACGCCGCCCCTGAGGAGGTTTACCAACTGGACCAGGACAACTCCGAGGTCCTCCTTTTTCCTGCCGAGGGCCTGGATGCATGCGTGCATCCGCGGTATGTAGCCGTGATGGTCCGCTCCCCATACATTGATGACCCTGTCAAAACCACGTGCGTATTTGTTGAGGTGATAGGCGATATCGGCGGCAAAGTAGGTGGGTTCACCATTTTCCCTGACAACGACCCGGTCCTTCTCGTCACCGAAATCTGTTGTCTTGAACCACAGCGTGCCTCCCTCTTCGTATATGAATCCCTCTTTTTGAAGCCTCTGAAGGATCTTTGCCACGTCGTCATTCTTATACAGTTCCTTTTCGCTGAAATAGCGATCGAAGACCACACCCAGTGTCTCGAGGTCTTCCTTGATCCCGCCGAGGATAGAGCCTGCCGCATACTCCGTCAGAAAGGGGACTGCCGCCTCTTTGTCTGAACGGAACTTGTCTCCGAATCTATCGTGTATCTCGCGGGCAAGCTCCGTGATGTACTCCCCCTGGTAGCAGGTATCGGGGAAGGAGACGTTTTTCCCCATCAGCTCCAGATACCGGTAGTACACGGATTCTCCCAGCGTGTTCATCTGGTTGCCGGCGTCGTTTATGTAGTATTCTCTGGATACGGAAAACCCCGATGCCTGGAGAATGCCGGCGATCACATCACCGATGACGGCACCCCGGGCGTGTCCTATATGAAGGGGACCGGTGGGATTGGCGCTTACAAATTCCACCTGGATCTTGGAACCCTTTCCGATGCTGGATTCGCCATACCGGTCTCCGAGCTCGTCAACCTCCTTCAGGAGGGCGGCCCATGCATCACTTTTGATAAAAAAGTTTATAAAACCGGGGCCGGCTATCTCTATCTTGTCGACAATTCCTTCACCGTCGATGCTCTCGACGATGCGCTCGGCTATTTTGCGGGGGGCCTCTCTCTGGCTTGATGCAAGCACCATGGCGATGTTGGATGCGTAATCGCCGTGAGCGCCTTCCCGCGGAAGCTCTACCTCTATGAAGGGGATGTCAGTCTCTTTCAACATCCCCTTTTTAAGGCAGGAATTAACCGATTTCTCCAGCAGCTCGATAAGTTTCTTTTTCATGTCGGATCTTCTCTGTGGTGTAGAAAACGAAAAAGCTGGCCCGGAGGCCAACCTTTTTAATGGATTTCGAATGGCACACTTCTATATGATTCTGATCTTTCCCGTTAGCTCGCCTT
>JAFCZZ010000218.1:0-3108 GCA_019314085.1 Deltaproteobacteria bacterium
TATTGACCTTACCCGCAAGGGCACCAAGAAAGTGACCATCATCGAGTTATTACCCAAGGTTGGTCTCAACATCGGCAGAACGAGCCGCTGGGTTGTTATTGCCCAACTGCGCCAGCGTAACGTGGATATGCTCACCGAAGCAACACCTGTCCGGATAACTGATAAGGGTGTAATCTACAAGCAGGGCGGTGTTGAGAAACTCGCTGAAGCTGATACGGTAGTCATCGCTGTCGGCACTCGCGCTAATGACAAGCTGGTCAAGAGCTTGAAGAAGATGCATCCGTCAGTCTATGCCATAGGCGATTGCGTATCGCCTCGACTGGCAATAGACGCTATCTACGAAGGTTCCAAGGTAGCCCGGGAAATTTAGAACCATGTAACATTTAATTCTCAGCGGGAATTCCTCGTTCGTAAGGGCGTGGAGATTCATTTATTTCCCATTACATTTTCAGAATTGCTTTTTGTGGGATCGCAAGAGAGGGCCTATAGTCATAGGTGGTCCGGTTTATTAGGACAGAGAACAGGGATTTATAAGTGGGAAGCTGTCCTAGATTCATGTTCATGCCGCAACCTGTCTCTGTGGTTGGGTATTGAAGCAAACCATAGTCGGGGTCTTTTTGTCAAAACTTTGGCGCCATCTTCTGTCGTTGTAAAACGTGAAGTAGGTGGCAAGTCCTTTCCTCAACTCCATCATTGAACCATATGCCTTCAGGTAAATATCATCGTACTTGACGCTTTTCCATAGCCGCTCGATAAAAACATTGTCCATCCAACGCCACTTTTGCCTTGAATGCCGGTGGCATGATTCCTTCTCGGTCTTTTACTCATATCCTCCTCTTTGCCTTTCATTATAGAGCAGGTTCACCACTTATGTACCTGTCCAGTTTTCCCAGACCAGCACTGTTCGCAGGGACTGAAGGGGAGGTCGACAAAATAACGGCCTGCAAAGATACCGCGCGAAGCGAATATCCGAGCAAGCCTGTTATAACCATCGATCGATACTTTATTATTGTTTATCTTGTAAACAATTCATAATTTCTAAAGTTGTCGATGATTATATCCATAGAGCATGGGGTCTCTTTGTGATCCGTCTCTTGCGCATTTATAAAGCAATTCCCGTGCCGAAGTTATTTTTATCTTTTGTTTAAGATAGTTACGCTCCAAGGGCCGTTTTCGAAAGGGAATATCCTGCCCCGGCAGGCGGTGAATCTGACCACAATTTTGTTATTTTCACTTAAAAAGGTCCGAGACCGAAATATCTGTTGCGATAGGCGGCTCAGGGGTATAGAATTCCAGCATAAAAAGGTAAAAGGGGGGGATTGTGCGACTTGCGGTGTTGGAGACGGAGAAATGTGTCGGCTGCCAGAGTTGCATGTTTGCCTGCTCGCGAAGGGTAGGGGAGGCCGGACTCGCCAGGTCCTGTATCGGTGTGAGATCGATCGGAGGGATGGAGAGGGGATTTTCCGTTATCGTCTGCAGAGCGTGTAGCGATCCCCCCTGTGCGAAGGTCTGTCCCACTGGGGCCCTGGTCCCGAGGGAGGAGGGCGGCGGGGTGCGCGTCCTTCCGGATAAGTGTATCGGTTGCGGTCACTGCCAGGAGGCCTGCATTATCGGGGCCGTGTACTGGAATGACGAGACCAACAAGCCGATGATCTGTCTCCACTGCGGCTACTGCGTGGATTTCTGTCCTTACGGCGTCCTGGGGATGCAGAAAAGGGAGGTCGAAAATGTTGAAGAATGATCCCCTTGAGAATATCCTCTCTATCAACCTGACGCGAAGAACGTTTAAGGTTGAGAGGAGGCCCGACCTCTTCGAAAAATACCTGGGCGGTACCGGTGTCGCCACACAGCTCCTCCATGAGGAGTGTCCCGAGGGGTGCGATCCCCTGGGCCCGGACAATCCCATTATCTTCGCCGTCGGCGCCCTGACGGCCCTCTTCCCGCTCGCCTCGAAGACCGTATCCATGTTCAAGTCCCCCCTGACTGGAAACCTCGGTGAGAGCCATTGCGGGGGCAGGAGCGCCGTCGCGATCCGCATGGCGGGATACGGCGCCATCGTTATCAAAGGGGCGAGCAGTATGCCGGTCTATCTCTCCATCGAGGGAAACCAGGTCCACTTCCGCGATGCCTCGACACTGTGGGGAATGGGCAATTTCTCATCGGGGCGCATCATCCGAGAGAACGAACCGGGGTCCGGCCTGAGAACGATCATGCGCATCGGCAAGGGGGGCGAAAAACTGATCACCTATGCCTGCGTGACGACGGAGACCTTCAGGCACTTTGGACGGCTGGGGCTGGGGGCGGTCTTCGGGAGCAAGAAGCTCAAGGCCGTTGTCGTCTCGGGGAAATCCTCTCTCCCCATCGCCGACAAGAAGGTATACCGCTCTCTCTACGATGAGGTGTACAAGGCCGCCGTGAATTCCCCCGTGATGAAGAAGTACCATGATCTGGGGACTGCGGAGAACATCGTGCCGCTCAATAAGTTTGGCGGTCTCCCCACGCGCAACCTCAAGGAGGCGCAGTTTGAGAATGCCTCCAAGATATCGGGGGAGACCTTTGCCCGCCAGTACCTGGGGAGGCGGCTCGCCTGTTCACACTGCCCGGTCGGGTGCATCCATATCGCCGCCCTCCGGGAGGCCTACGAAGATGTTTCATATTTCTATAAGACCTCCATGATATCGTACGATTATGAGCCGATCTATGCCCTCGGCACCATGCTGGGCATATCCAAGCCCGCCGATTTTCTGAAACTGATGGACCGGGTGGAAGAGGCCTGGGGGGTGGACGCGATGAGCCTCGGCGTGATCCTGGCCTGGGCCACGGAGGCCTTCGAGAGGGGTCTGATTACCGAAGAGGAGACCAGGGGCGTCAAACTGAAATGGGGGGATGTCAAGGCATACATCAAGGCGGGGGGGTACATCATCGACCAGCCGAACGATTTCTACAAGGCCCTCGCGCGCGGCGTCGAATACGCCGCCTCCGTTTACGGGGGGGAGGATTTCGCCCTCGCCTTCGGCGGCAACGAGATGCCCGGATACCACACGGGTCCCGGCGCCTACATCGGGTATCTGATCGGCACCCGCCACAGCCACCTGGACAACGCCGGAT
>JAFCZZ010000218.1:3153-7256 GCA_019314085.1 Deltaproteobacteria bacterium
CGCCCTGCTTGCGGAGGAGCGGTGGCGCCAGATTCTTTCCAGCCTCGTCGTCTGCTTCTTCGCGCGGGGGATCTACTCTCCCGAACTGGTCACCCGCCTCCTCGCCGTCGCGGGATTTGACCTGTCCGAGGGGGACCTGGACCGGATCGGCCGTGAGATCCACACCGAGAAGTACCGCTTCAAGATACGAGAAGGATTTGTGTTGGATACGGCGCGGCTCCCTGAGCGGATATTCGAGACCCCGTCCCCCGTCGGCGGGCTGAACAGGGATTATCTCACCCGGGCCCTTTCCTACGCACAGAAGATCATCGTAAGGGAACTGGAAACATCGAGGTAAGTGACCAGTATTTTTAGTTTTCCACGGAACGGCCTTGACTTTTCAGCTTCAGGCACATACGGTGGCCGCTTGGAAATATCGGGAACCTCCCGCAGGATCTGCCGTCGGGAGGTTTTTTACGAGGCTGCGGCTCTATGCTTATGACCAAGAAGATAAAATTCGCCATACTCACATCGAGACCGTTCATCGCGTTTCTGTACCGGTTTATTCGCCTCTATTCTTTCACCTTTCGCCTTACCGTTGAAAGCGAACAGGCATGGATGGATCATATCAAAGAGGGGGGAAGGGTTCTTCTCTGCGTCTGGCATCAGCAATTTCTGGGCGCTATCCGGCATTTCAAAGAATATGAGCCATACAGGGGGAGTCTCATGATCAGCAGAAGCTCCGATGGCGAACTCATTGCTGGAATCGCCAAGCGATCGGGATTTCACCCCGTACGGGGATCTTCTTCGAGAGGGGGGAGCGAGGCATTGACCGAAATGATCGAGAGACTAAAAGAAACCGGACTGGCCGCTCACATCCTCGATGGCCCCACGGGACCGATGGGGGTTGTAAAGGCCGGGGCAATCCAGCTGGCATCCGCCGCCGGGGCAGTCATCGTGCCCTTCTACACAAGCGCCGACAGGGCCTGGTATTTCAACAGCTGGGATCGGTTCATGCTTCCCAAACCCTTTGCCAGGGTGACTCTCCGCTTCGGGGACCCGATCTCCTGTCCCTCCGCTGAAAGCAGTGAAGCCTTTGAAAAACAGCGCGCCTCCCTCGAAAATACCATGCTCCCCGGGATCCACCACCTCACAAAGTAGACTTTGTCATTTCGGCCATAGGGAGTTATAGTACCCGCAAGATGAAATCTTAAGGAGATGATGCCATGAACACCTTTGAAGAGCTTTTACAGAAACGCCGGTCGATCAGAGATTTCGAGGAACGTGAGGTCCCGCTGCCCCTGATACAGGAGATCATACGGGAGAGCACCCTCGCGCCCAGCGCCAGTCACGGACAGCCCTGGTACTTCATCATCATCACCAACCGGGATGTCATGAAGAGGCTCTCGGATGAGTGCAAACGCTCCCTTCTTGCGAGGATTGAAGCAAACCCGGATATACCGCTTAGCGGGTACAAGGAGGCGCTCCAGAATGCCGGCTTCAACATCTTTTACAACGCGCCCTGCGTGGTCTATATAGCCGGCCGCGCCGAGACAGGATCACTGGATGTTGACTGCGCCCTGCTGGCATCCTACCTGATGTTTTCCGCCGCCCAGCGGGGGTTGGGAACATGCTGGATCGGCCTGGGAGCGCATATCGATAACCCCGAAATCAGGCACGAAATCAGCCTGTCTGAAGAGTGCCGGATTGTCGCCCCAATTATCATGGGATATCCCGGGTCGATACCGGAGCCGCTCCCCCGGGAAGAGCCGAAGATCCTGAGGATTATATCCTGATACGCCGCCCGTCAGGGCTCGACGAGGATCTTGATCTCCTCATCCTTATGATTCGCCAGCCGCTCGAATCCCCCCTCGACGATCCGGTCGAGGGAGACGGTGCTCGTCACGATTGCCTCCGGTTTGATACCCTTTGTCAGCATCCATTCGAGTGACCGCACCGGATTGGCGGAATTGGCCCCGATCATCGTTATCTCCCGCGTCACGAACCCCAGCATGTGGATCAGGGCGCGGTCCGTAAAGATCCCCTGGACAATGACGGTCCCCCCGTGCCGCGTTGAGGCGAGACAATCCTTCAGCGTCGCCTCGATTCCGACGGCCTCGACCGTTACATCGATTCCTCTCCCCCCGGTCAGTTCACGGATGGTTGCGGGAATCTTCACGGCTGCCGGATCGAATGTCGCTGTCGCGCCCAGCTTTTCGGCCATGTTTCTGCGCTTCTCCGAAAGATCGGTCATGTATATCGTCTGCGCGCCGATGACCTTGACCGCCAGCAAAATCAAAAGACCGACCGGTCCCGCCCCCGCGATAAAGATCGTATCCGTGGCCTTTACATTGCCCCGCTCCAGCGCGTAGATGGCTCCGGCCAGCGGTTCGAGGACCGCCGCCCTCTCCCAGGGCAGATCGTCGGGCAGCTTGAGGGCCCTGTCCTCCGGAGCGACAACATACTGGGCATATCCGTCCCTGACAAATGTCGCGACATGGTCGCCCACCTGAAACCCCTTCACATTTGCGCCCACCGCGACCACCTCCCCGCACACCTCGTGCCCGAAGGGACTCTCGGGGAAGGGACCGTGGAGATATTCGTGCAGGTCCGATCCGCAGATCCCGCAGTATCTGATCTTTACCTTTATGTCGCCGCTTCCCGCTTCAGGCTCGGCAACCTCATCGACTCGGACATCGCGTATCCCGTAGTAAACTGCTTTCTTCATGGCATCCCCTTCCTTTCAAGATATCGACGCGTACTCTAGCGGACTTGCCCGGCATCCGTCAAGCGGCTTATGAAAAAGTATCGTCATCACCCCTGGCATTTCGGTTCTCATCTTGTCATTTCGAATCCCGGTTTATCGGGATGAGAAATCTTGACCGCAGGGAGACATCCTGAGGAAAATCCAAAGATTTCTCGTCGCCAATGCTCCTCGAAATGACAGGGCTCGAAGCCCTCATTCCGTCATTCCGGTCCTCCCTCTGTCACCTCGACCCTTCTCTTGTCATTTCGAATCCCGGTTTATCGGGATGAGAAATCTTAGATCGGATATCCCTTTGCCGGTGCGTGGCGGATCACCTCTGAAGGACACGAACGGCGTACAACTCAAATAATCCTTGACGAGGAAGAAAAAATATGCGCCAATACTCGTTGCATAATAACCTGATATCAATAGGTAATACCGGATATTTTTCATATAGTTCCCCGCAATCCTCCATCGGAAAAAAGGATATACGGAACGGGGCGGGATTTACAAAAGGTCACAAGAGAGCAGTAGGAGGGGACCATGAAGGACGTGTATTAGCGATTGGCCGAATTTCTCGACACCCTTCCGCAGCGGTATCCGCTGAACAGCGAATCGGGAATCGAACTGAAAATCCTTAAACACATTTTCACCCCGGAGGACGCGGAATGGTTCATGCGACTCAAGCCGCTGCCGGAATCGGCGGCTGAGGTTGCCGAACGTATCGGAAGAGACCCGGAGGAAACCGAAAAGACGCTCTATGACATGTCAAAAAATGGACTGATCTTCCGCATGGGAAAGCTGGGGGAATACAAATACATGGTCACGCCCTTCCTCGTGGGGATCATTGAGTTTCAGATGAACCGCATGACCCCCGCCCTGGTGAAAGACATGGAGGAGTTCGCTCCTGTTTTGTACGAGGCCACTTGGATGAAGGGACAAACGCGGGACCTTCGTACCATCCCTGTTGGCGAAAGCGTATCAGCCGACTCCGAGATTATGCCCTACGAGAGTGCCGAGGAGGTGATCAAGTCGGCCCGGCACATATCCATTTCCGACTGCATGTGCCGGAGAATGACCGAGATTCTCGACAAGCCCTGTGACCGTCCCATGGAGGTCTGTTTTCATTCATGGCGATCTACCGCCAGCGGCGGGAGAGTTGAGCAAATTGTCGCTTAAAATTTTAAACGTATCGTAAAAAATTGAGTTCGTACATAATAAGGAGGAAGTGTTCATGGAACTGAAAGAAGCTATCAGGAAGCGAATCAGCGTCAGGGGCTACAAGACCGATCCCGTTCCCAAAGAGATCCTGGCCGAGATTATCGAGACCTCTCTTCGCGCGCCCTCCGCGATGAACGTCCAGCCCTGGGAAATCACC
>JAFCZZ010000219.1 GCA_019314085.1 Deltaproteobacteria bacterium
CCGGGTGGTTGCCGCAGCAAGGTCTGTGACCACCGGGTCCTCAAGCACCTCTATGCCGACCACCGTGATAGCGCCGGGCGTGGCGACCGTCAGCTCGGAATCCGTTGCAAACGACCCGGACACATCAATCAGTTCCACCAGCCCGGCTTCAGTCCATGCCACCTTGCCGGTATTGCCGGATACATCCCCTGTCAGCTCATCCCCGACCGCAATGTCGCCGGTGATGGTGCCGGATATCTTTGTGGTAAAAATATTTAATTGCCCAAGATCAATATATAAATCATCAACCATGGTTTTTTCAACCGCGTCAAGGCTTGAGGCGGACTGGTTCAGGGTGTTGATCGTTGATGCCAGCATGGCCATTTTTAAATTTTCGTTTGTCATTTCCCGGAGACCGAACGTGATGGATGCCTCTCTCTCGGATTCGACTTCCAAAATGGTGGCCTTGGCCGCATTCCGGTTGGTCTTGACCTTTTCGGTCGTGACGGCCATGCCGAATGTCAGGTTTTCCAGGTCGCCCAGTTCGTCAAAGCTTGATCCGGCGACCGCCCCGGCATAGGCTCTGCCCGTGCCGTTATATCGGATATTGTCCGCACTTGATACGATTGTCATTTTTTTTTCCTCCGTTATTATGTTGTCTTATAATCTGTTCATTGTCTGTAATTCGTAGACTGCATTATACAAGCACACCCCGTTTTGCGGGTCATACACCTGCGGGGTCTCCGACACCAGACAGGCCGGTGCCCAGGCGGTTAATATTTTTTTGCGGTGCAGCACATCCCTGGCCGCCTCCAGCATGGCGTACACCCCGGGCCGGGTCGTGGTGCCCCGGGCGGCAGCGGCATTGCTGCGGTAATTTTTATCGCCCAGCAGCAGCATGAGCGCCAGACGAGATTCATCCATATTGTTGCGCCGGGTCACCTGCAACCCGTCCGCAATCACATAGATGCAGGGAAACCGGGTGGTGATCCGGGTCAGGTCATCGGTTTCAAGTTGACCTGCATAGGCCTCGATGGTCCTGACGTTGATATCGGACAGCCCGGCAAGTGCGGCAATGGCGGCATCTTCAAGCTGTTCAAATTCATGCATTACGCACCCCCTTGTAATAGATGGTCTTTGATGATCTCCAAAAATTCCCGCTGATTTTTATCGTTAAACCCCAGGTGCGGGCGGGCAGGGATCTTGGCTGATCCGCCACGTCCGGCGTTGCCGCCGAACTGATGGATGGCTGCGTATTTATGTGCATTTTTGCTGGGGCTGATCACGACCTGGTCGGATCCGGCTTTATAAACCGTGCGCCGCAGGTGATGTTCCTGTGTCAGGATTTTTTTGCCTGCCAAAAATCGTTTGAATCCCTTTGTCAGCGCGCCTTTTTTTGTGTATCGTTTTTTATTTTTAAACAGCCCGTGATAGGTCCTGACTTTTAGTTTCTGCCAGGGCCGGCCTTCCGGGTCCCGCTCCTCATCGAACATGATTGTCCGTTCCTTTTCCATATAATCGCCAATGTTTTTAAACGCCGGTGTCATGTCCAGCATGCGCGCCTGCGTGGCGGACAGCAGATCCATGCCGCCCTTGTCATCAATCTCAAGTGTTATGCCCAGTCCGGTTGACGGCATGATTAATAACCCTCCATTTTATCCCGGGAAAAAACCCGTTCACTGAACGAGATTTTTGGTTTCTGTGCGTCCGATGGTGTTGCGTCCGGGTCATCCTCACCCAGGGAGATCAGGCCGCGCGCCACATTTTCAAGGAATTTAATAGCATCCTTGTATCTCAGCCGCCGATCTTCGGGCGCACCCTGGCGCCGGGCAAACAAATTATAAATGGCAATGTCAACGGAAAATTTCCGGATGATAGCCGGAACCGGTGACAGTGGTACGCCATAGCGCTTGCCACAATATCCGTCGATCTCCGCGTCCGCATCTGCCACGGCCCGATCAGTCACCGAGGTGTCAACACTGCCCGCATCGGCATCATCGGTCAGCGCAATCAATTCCTCTTCCGGGATCTGCTCTTTGATATCGGTCAGAGTGCAGTACATGCGTTATTTTCCCTTTGCCCGTTGATTTTTCGGTTTGGTTTTTGGTTTTGGTGCCGGTACCGGCTCTTTGACCGGCGGCTCCGGCTCTTTGACCGGCGGCTCCGGATCAGGCATCATCACAACAGACAACATAGGATCAGCCTTAAGCCGTTTCATCTGATCCGCCGTAAAAAAATCATCAGTGAATTCCTGGCCTGCCTTGGTGTGTGCCACCCCAGCCCGCCGGAATCCCTCATTTTTCGATTGTATAAAAATCATATTTTCCTCTCATGTTTTCCAGGCGCCCGGTTATCCGGCCGCCTGGAAATAACGGTTATAGATTAATAGTGATTATCCCAGGCCGGTGCTGCCGTAAGATAGCTGCCACAGGCCGTATCCACCCGCTGCCCTTGCCTCTGCACCGAATTTGAATTTTTTGCGCATAAAAACATCATCGGCATCAGGATTGATCTGCTGCACGAATTTAGGCGCTTCCCGCTCCTGGTAAATAAAAGGTTTGAGCGGTCGGTTGGTCACATGCAGCATCCATTGCGTCGTTGATGTCAGTCGTGGATTTACAAGCACTTCAGCCGTGCCGAAATAAGGATTCGGTTTGTCATCTTCCAGTTTGGGATTCTTGCAAATCATGTTTGCCGTGGCTTCCAGTGCCGGGCCGACTTCAAGTAAATTTGGGATTAAGCCGAGCGCCCTGCCTTCATCATCCGTGTAGCTCATGATTGCCAGGCGGGCAGCTCCGTAACTGGCGGCCGCCAGCGTTTTTGTCGCCGCCGATAGCGCAGCCGTGCCCAGATTGCTGACGCTTGCCCCGGCAACCGGATGATCCGAGTCATAAAAATACTGCCCGTCAAAGCAAAGGTTGGTAAATGCATTATTTTTCAGCTCCGCGTCAATTTCATCCGGGAGCTGCTTGGATGAGTACCCGGCCTCCTGTGCCATAGGCGCATAGATCCCCAGGTTGTCATCATGAATATCGTTGCGGTCCACCTCCACTGTGGCCTCATAGTCATCATTGATGACCGTGTAGGTAAATGCTTTCAGCGCCTTAACCGTTTTTGAGCCAAGCCACTTGATCATTTTCGGGAAGCGTGACAGCCAGGTGTAATCGTTCTGGCTGGACCCGGACGGCACCTTCATGGTGGTTTTGTCCCAGATGCTGGGCGCTGCGTCGAATGCCTTGTTGAACGTAGTTTTCAACGATATAAAAACTGCGGTCAGATTGGCTTTGTTTACTAACATGATGTTTCCTCCATTAAATATTGATAGTTAAATAAGTCAAAGCTCCGGGCGGCGCCAGGCACCGGCCGGAACTATTGGTTTATACGGTTGATAGAGTTCCGCCGTCGTTTGAGACAACCCGCCACACCAACGCGCCTGCCAGCGCCACGGCAATCAATATAATGCAGTCGCCGGCATCCTCAAACAGGATGGTGTTATTGCCCGTCTGGTTGATGGCAGCGGCAACCGTAATGGTTGCATCGCCCCCGTCAACATCCAGGCTGATGGCAAGGGTAATGCCTGCCAGGGCCGGTATGGCAATCGTCCGGGTTTCCGCCGTTGCCGTGGTCAAGGCCACGGTTGCGGATCGGGTCACCGGGATAGCACCGGACGCGCCTGGGTCGGCAACGGCCACCGGGGCCTTGGGATAGAGTTCTTGTAGCATGGCTTCCACATTGGTTTCGGCTGTAAAGCCGCCCGCATCGGCGCTGCTGATGGCAGAGGCCGCATGGGCCGCACTGCCGTCGGCAATATGCGTGGCCACGTCAGCCTGGCGGATGGCGGGCTCAATGTCGATCCAGGCATGAGTGGTATCAATATATTTTGCAATGATGCCGCAAAAAATATTGTTCGTCACGTTTGCGATGAGATCCACGGTCTGATCATCGACCAGAAATACATTGTCGCCCACATTTGCCTGGGTAATGGCCGTGTCCAGGATCATCTTGATCAGGCCGCGCCGTCTCAGCACAATATTCAGGTCTCCGTCTGATCCGTCTGTATTGTCCTGCCGTAACATGGCAATGCCCTGAAATATCAGCCCGGCCGTGTC
>JAFCZZ010000220.1 GCA_019314085.1 Deltaproteobacteria bacterium
TGTCGGGTGGTATCTCTGGGCCTACCTTACCTATTTCATCGGCACAAAACTCCTTCCGGAGCCGCAGACCCAGTCAAATCCCGGTGAATTGCTCCGCACGATCGGTTTTGCGAGTTCTCCCGGCCTGATTCGAATATTCGCTATTATTCCGGGACTGGGGAAAGTGGTCATTCTGGTGGGCGCTCTCTGGATGCTGGCGGCGATGGTGATAGCGGTCAGGCAGGCCCTCGATTATAAAAGCACACTGCGGGCTGTCGGGGTGTGCGTGATCGGCTGGGCCATTTACCTGCTGATCATCGGACTGTTCTTCTCCATCTTCGGCGGGGGCGCGCAACCGGTCTAGGTAGAACCGGAGCCGCGCCGTTACTGTCAAGAACGTAATCGGGGCCAGCCACTCAGCGCTGTGCCCCCTTGATTCATGCCACTATCAGATCCTATATTCTTTTTTTCTTGACTCCCCCGTCAATCAACACTATCTGATTTGTAAGCCGCAACTGAGTATAAACCCCGGATTCTTGTTTGTCTTCCATGGCACTGCGGATTATATCGACACAACATAAAAAATAAGGAGCATGCCTTCCCGCCATGAATATCAGAGAAGCAACGGCTCAGGACTTTGAAGATATCTGGCCGATTTTCCATGAGATTGTCTCCGCCGGAGAAACATACGCGTATGATCCTCAGACGACCAAAGAGGATGCGTTTGGTATCTGGATGACACAGCCGCACAAAACCTTCGTGATTGAAGAGGCCGGCACCATCCTCGGCACCTACTACCTCAAACGGAATCAACCGGGCCTGGGCGGCCATGTCTGCAACTGCGGGTACATGGTTTCGCCACAAGCGAGGGGAAAAGGCCTGGCGACCTCCATGTGCGAGCATTCTCAGCGGGTGGCGGTGCAGCTCGGTTACAAGGCCATGCAGTTCAATTTGGTCGTGTCGACAAACCGGAGGGCCATACGACTCTGGGAAAGGCTGGGATTTGAGATTGTCGGTCGCCTGCCGAAGGCATTCAGGCACAGTAAAGACGGCTTGGTAGACGCATTGGTTATGTACAAATGGCTGGCGGTCTGGCAGGATATTTAGTCTGGAAATATTGAGATTACGTGCTCCTGACAGATATCGTTTGATTTGTTGACATTGTTACGGTTTTATATAAAAATGTTGTTGCGAAAATAAAAGCCTGATCTGCAGGAGCGGAAAATGGACTTTATCAAAATCAGATTTGGGGATGATCGGGGTGTAGCCGATACCGAGACGCAGGGCACCGCTGCCGAGGGGATCTTGCGCCTCTTCGATCCGACCTATGTCCTGCAGAGACGTGTCTGGAAACCCCCGGTTAACATCTACGAAACCGCCGAGAGAATAACCATCGTCGCGGAACTGGCAGGTGTGAGCGATGAAGATATCCATCTGGAGGTCAGCCGCCGGACGGTGAAAATAGCAGGGAAAAGAATGGAACGGTTCCGTGTAAAAAATTCCCGGTACCGCCTCGCGGAGATCACCTACGGCCATTTCGAACGCACCTTATCCCTTTCCGTCCCCATCGACACTGATGGCGTCAGCGCCACGTACAATGACGGGATGCTTGAAATCCATATCCCGAAATTGCCGCCAGAGAGAAAGGTACGCAGGATTATTGTTCAGAGTGAATAATCTGGGTTGTTGACGGTACAAAAAATCTGTGGGGGGTTTCATGATTGAGCAGCTTTCCAGAGAGTTAAAAGATATAAAGATACCGGACGTCCTCCCGGTGCTTTCCCTTTTTAATCTTGTCGTGTATCCGCATATGACCTTTCCCCTGGAGGTCGCCGGGGAGCGGGCCATCAATCTCGTCGATAAGGCGATGGCCGATGACCGCTTAATCGGCTTTACCATGGCGAAAAAGGTGCGCACCGACGATGAGATTCCCCACTATGATGACATCCATCGCGTCGGAACGGTCGTGATGATCCTGAAGATGGCAAAGACGGCCGATAACAAGGCACAGATGCTGGTGCAGGGGATCAGCAGGTTCGCTATCACCGAACTTGTCGAGGAGAAACCATATCTCCAGGCACAGGTGACAAAACTCGCCGACAAAGAGGTAACGGGGATCAAGGTAGAGGCGCTGATGGCAAATCTGGTTACCCTCTTTGACCGTATTGTCAAGCTTTCCCCCTTCCTTCCCCAGGAATTCGGGGCCCTTGTGACGGCCATCAAGGAGCCGGGCGTACTGGCGGATATGATTGCTACGCTGATCAACGCGGACCCCCAGGAGAAGCAGAAGGTTCTCGAAACCCTGGATGTCAAGAAACGCCTCGAGCAGGTAACACGGGCCGTGAGTCACCAGCTTGAGATCCTCGAACTGGGGAATAAGATACAGACCCAGGTCAAGGATGACCTCGATAAGGGCCAACGGGAATATTTCCTCCGCCAGCAGCTCAAGGCAATCAAGGAGGAGCTGGGTGAGGGAGAGGGTGAGGATGAATCAAAGGTAGAAATCGAGGAATACCGTACAAAGATTGGGGAGATGGGCCTCCCCGAGGAGGCGAAGAAGGAGGCGGAGCGCGAGCTGGGCCGTCTTTCACGAATGCATCCCTCTTCGGCGGAGTTTACGGTCGCGTCGACCTATCTGGACTGGATAACAACCCTTCCATGGAATGAAAGCACGAAGGACAATCTCGATATCAAAAAGGCCCGGAAGGTCCTGGACAATGACCACTACGGTCTTGAAAAGGCAAAAAAACGGGTCATAGAGTACCTCTCCGTACGAAAGCTGAAACCGGACACGAAAGGGCCGATTCTCTGTTTTGCCGGCCCTCCCGGGACGGGAAAGACCTCTCTGGGCACCTCTATCGCCCACGCTCTCGGCAGAAAATTTATCCGCATCTCGCTGGGAGGCGTTCGGGATGAAGCGGAGATTCGCGGCCACCGACGGACCTATATCGGGGCGCTACCGGGAAGAATCATTCAGGGCCTGCGTCGGGCCGAATCGAATAACCCCGTCTTTATGCTCGACGAAATCGATAAACTGGGGATGGATTTTCGGGGTGACCCCTCATCGGCACTCCTTGAGGTGCTCGACCCTGAACAGAATTTCTCCTTTAGTGATCACTATCTGGATGTGCCCTTCGATCTCTCACACGTCATGTTTATCACGACGGCGAACATACTGGATACGATCCCCCCTGCCCTGCGTGACCGGTTGGAGGTTATCGAGCTTCTCGGGTACACACTCGATGAAAAGGTCAAGATTGCCCAGCGCTATCTTATCCCTCGTCAAATCGAGGCCAACGGCCTGAAGCCGAAACAGCTCAAGATCGCGAAAGCCGCCCTGAAGATAATTATATCGGGATATACCCGCGAGGCCGGCGTGCGAAACCTCGAGCGGGAGATCGCGCATGTCTGCCGTGGCGTCGCGAGCGAGGTGGCGGTCGGTGACATACAGGCCGCGTCAATCAGTGTGGAGGATCTGCACAAATATCTGGGTCCTGTCCGCATCACCTCGGAGAAAAAAGCGAGGATTTCGAAACCGGGCGTCGCCATGGGGCTTGCGTGGACGCCCACGGGGGGAGAGCTTCTCTTTATAGAGGCCACCTCCATGAGGGGCAGCAAGGGCCTGACCCTGACCGGTCAACTCGGCGATGTGATGAAGGAATCGGCGATGGCGGCCCTGAGCTTTATCCGTTCCAATGCAGAGGAACTGGGCATTAACAACGACTTTTTTGATACCCTGGATATCCACATCCATGTTCCCGCAGGTTCCATCCAGAAGGACGGCCCTTCGGCGGGGGTGACGATCCTGACGGCCCTCACATCGATGCTGACCGGCAGGCCGATCAAGAAGGACCTCGCCATGACGGGCGAGATAACACTGCGGGAGGTTGTCCTCCCCGTAGGCGGGATCAAGGAAAAGTTCCTTGCCGCCGATCGCGCCGGGATCAGGACCGTCATCATCCCCAAGTGGAACATGAAGGATATCGAGGATATCCCTGAAAAAACACGGAAGGAAATAACCTTCCACTTTGTTGATGAGATGATGGACGTCCTGAAAATAGCCCTCCGGAAGAAATAGCCCCTTACGGTAAGGACTTAAAGCAATAC
>JAFCZZ010000221.1 GCA_019314085.1 Deltaproteobacteria bacterium
ACCAGGCGGGAGCTGTCATAGTCGGCATGGACAAATGTTTCCGACCCGTTTATCTCCGATAGTGCGACGGTGGCGTCAATAAGGGCATCCTCCTCACTGGTCCGTGACAGGAAGAGGTGGTGCGAACGGACACCGAATATATATTCCCCGGCCGGCAGGGATTTCAGGTGTTTCTTGAGAGGAATTTCAATGTCATGCCCGAGCCGGGCCGCCCCTTCGGTCACGGTGCCGTTCAGATAGTTCATAGGTGGGTCGCTGAAGATATCAGCCACCCTGCGGGTTGCCGGGTTACGATAGACATCTTCGGTAGAGCCGGTTTGCAGAACGCGCCCCTTATCGATGATCACGATGTTGCCCCCCAACATCAGGGCCTCGGCCGGTTCCGTGGTGGTGTATACGACAACTGCCTTGCGTTGTTTGAAGATTTCCTGGAGCTCGACCCGCAGTTCTTCGCGCAGTTTAAAGTCCAGATTTACGAGGGGTTCGTCCAGCAGGAGGAGATCCGATTTTTTAACCAGTGCCCTGGCAATGGCGGTCCGCTGTTGCTGACCCCCCGAGAGTTCCGCGGGAAGGCGATCCAGCAGGGGATCGAGGTGAAACATGGCGGCGGCCTCACGGACCCTTCTGTCGATCTCTTTCCTGCTCTCCCCGCCCAGTCTGAGCGGGGATGCTATGTTGTCGTAGACGGTCAGGGAGGGGTAGTTCACGAACTGCTGGTAGACCATCGCGATATTTCGTTTTCTGACCCTTACGCCCGTTACGTCTTCTCCATTGACTCGAATCGTCCCGGAGGTGGGGCGGTCGAGCCCGGCCATCATGCGGAGGAGCGATGTCTTGCCGGCCAGGGTGTGCCCGAGCAGGACATTACGCGACCCTGTCTCGAATTTCAGGTTGATGTTGTCAAGATGAATTTCGCGGCCCACTCTCTTGGTAACAGCTTCCAGCGATAAGGACATGAGACGAGCACCTGCTTTTGTTATGCGCGGAGTATTCTCCGGTTGCAATGGAAAAAGAGGAACTTTCTCAGAACCTGCGCACGGCGGACGAGGTCGTGGAAAGCCCGCACATCACCCTTTTTTTAATTATAGATGCCTTGGCGTACATATAATCAAAAAATGGTATCCCTTTTGGGGGGTGATACCACGCTATACCAACTTAGACCGCTGTATCGGCATACTAGAACTGTTGTAAAAACGGGTTGAGTAGCTGATTGGAATGGAACCTTTGCGCTGTACAAAGAGATGTCGCTCTGCTCAGAAGGAGTAGACAAGGAAAATAAAATACCAAATTATGAAACATATCGCCAGCATTTTTTTCTTTTTTTAATAGCCTTGTCCTGCAAGGGGTAAAATCGATACCCGATCTCTAATCATCGGCGGACGAGGAGGCCGCCCATCAGCCGGCAGTCTCCTCTCTTGCACGTGTGTTGATCAATCGGTCTTTTTTATTGCAGAAGAACGGCCTGCGCGGCAGCGAGGCCCACCCCATGTTCAAAACCATATCCCGCTTTTGCGAGGCCTGACTCTATCGCACCCACAGTGGCGAGGATATCCGACGCGCTCACGACGCCCATGTGTCCTATGCGGAAGTACCTTTCCCTGATTTCGGGAAGAAGACCTCCCGCAAGTATGACGCCGGCCTCAGCGATCAGCGGAAGAACGCTGCCTGTTACCCCTTCCGGAAAATAGGGGGCGGTCAGGGTGTTGGCCGCCTTGTCGGCGCTCACCGGTATCTGCTTCAGTCCCAGGGCGGCTATGCCCGCCTTGAAGGCGGTGCTCATGAGGCGGTGGCGGGCGAAGCGGTTGTCCATCCCCTCGGCCAGGATCTGTTCGAGGCTGACGTTGAGCGCCCACACCAAATTGACCGCCTGCGTTCCGAAGTAGGCTGCCTTGCGGTTTTCGTACGATTCCATGATGGGAAGCCAGTTTTCCCAATCGGAGTAATAGCTCCCGACGGGGGTCCGGCGCTTTTTGAATGTCTCTATCGCCGCTGGGCTTGCAACAAGAAGCGCCAGCCCGGGAGGGACGCCGACGGCCTTCTGGCAGGCGGTGAGGACAATGTCCACTCCCCACTCTCCCTGACGCAGTTCTTCTCCGGCGACGGAGCAGACCCCGTCCACGATGCTCAGAACCCCGTACTTTCTGCACAATCCTGCCAGGCCCTTGATATCAGTGAGGACGGCGGTGGAGGTGTCGACGTGTGTCACCGTCAGCACCTTATAATCACCCTTCTTGATCTCGGCCTCAACCTCGTCCAGAGAGGGGGCATCCCCGATGGCAGCCTTTACCTGTGTGACCCGCGCCCCGTAGCGCTCCAGGATGGCGCCGAAACGGTCGCTGAAATATCCCGAATTCACCACCAGGGCGTTGTCCCCCGGTTCGATGACGTTACTGGCTGCCATGTCCATGGCCATCGTTCCGGACCCGGCGACGATAAAGGGTTGTCCGGCAGGGGCAAGAAACACCTCGCGCGTCCGTTCAAGCGCCTGCCCCATGCAGTCGACAAAGGTGGGGGCCACGTGACTCGTCGTCGGCATGGCCATCGCCCGCATCACCTCGGGGGTAAACTCGATCGGCCCCGGAATCATAAGAAGTTTTCTGTTCTTCATGCTTGGCACCTCCCCTGTACATCTGTGACGTGAAAACACCTCACAATATGAGCAACAACAGAATGGTCCATTGCCCGTCCCTATGATTCTTCCTGAGGATCGGCGAGTGAAACCACCCTGATCGAGCGCAGCCTCTCCAGCCACGATCCCTTTTTTGATCCCTCCCCCAGAGAAAGATTCGTCACGGCAACGCGATTGATAACACGGACCCTGTCCCTCCACCACCGCGGATGCCGATAGGCCCAGGTACTGTGTATCGCATAGGGGGTGCCGTGTACCGTTCCGAGGAACAACATGATGTGCCCCCTCATGTATAAGAGGGTGCACCCCCCAATCGCCTGTTTGGATACGATATCCTGTTTGGTCTCCTTTGCCGCATTGTCCGCGTACTCGCCGATAAGGATTCCCACCCGGGACTGTTTCGAAGAATTTCTCGGGAGGGATATCCCGACCGTCGCAAAGAGTTGCTGGACAAAACGGGAACAGTCCTGTTCGCCGTACATGCCACCCCATCCGTACGGCGCGTTGAGCAGTTCAAATGCCTGCCGGATCATCGTGCGGGGGGTATAGGGCAAATACCCCGCATGGATCTCATCCGCCCTGATATACCCCACTTGTTCGGAAAGGGTTCCATCATTACTCCGAAGGGGCAGAAGGATTGCGGCAATGTTGTTTTGTATATCATGGAGCGGAAACCGTACGCCCATTCTAGCATAATCGTAATACACTCTCATGCCTGAGTCCAAAAACAGACCCCCCTTTGCCTCCGTCATGACGGCGAAGGACTCAGCGGCGGTAAACCGTTTCAACTCCTCAAGGGTGCACAGGGCCACAGCCTCCACCGGAACCCATCCCGCATTGAGGGAATCTATCACGTAGTACCACTTCCCATCCAGGCTTGTGCGCGCCACGGCCACAGGCGTTCCGATATCAAGGGCGCTGTTCTGGAGCTCATCGAAGTCTCTGTCATGGGGTTTCGCGTATACGGCCGCGGCAGTGGGGAAGACGCGCTGGTCGGTATAGCGAACGATAAGACCATATCGCACGTCGATTTTGGCGGGAAGGGCATGAAGATTCATATGCCCTGTCATCTCCGCGTAAAATCGCTGGGTGAGTGTGCTGCCGTCTTCGTGGTAGAGATCCCTCCCGGCGTAGTAATCCATGATCTCCTGTATCGTGCCTCGCACATAGTTTCCCGGGAGGGGAGATTCAAGCCGGGTGATATCGCGGGTCAATTTCAGCTCATCCTGCACGTACAGATTCAGCTTGTTGATGCCCGCACTATCAAGGATAATCCTGTCCGGAAAGGGGTGATGACCTGCCCAGAAGCCGGCGGTCTTCATGACGCGCTCTGTTCCAGGGAGAAGGGTGGGGGCGGCATAGTAGAGTTTTTCCTTCGTCGCACATCCTGACGTACCGATGACCAGAAGAAGCAGCAGAACATACACAAAACGGCAGAGAGGGGTACCTTTCATGAT
>JAFCZZ010000222.1 GCA_019314085.1 Deltaproteobacteria bacterium
TCCTCTGGTTCGAGAGGGTTGAGAGAAACTGGGTGAGGAGGTAGCCGTGGGCACAGTGAAGTTCCACACCGTCAAAGCCCGCCTCACGGGCCCGCCGTGCCGCCGACCCGAAGGCGGCAATCGTCTCCTTGATGTCGTCGATCGTCAACTCCCGCGGTGGTATCCGATAGATGAGACTGGGGATCGCCGAAGGTCCCACGGCCTTTCCCTGGTTCAACATATGCAGACTCTCGCGCCCCGCGTGGTGGATCTGCATGAAGATCCTGCTCCCCGCCTCGTGGGCGAGGGAGACCAGGGTCGCGAGACCCGGTATAAAACGGTCATCATAGGCCCCAAGCTGCGTGTTGATCGCTATCCCGTCGGGGTGCGCTGCAACGATCTCAGTAATGATCAGACCGGGACCGCCCCGGGCGCGCCGTTTCAAATAGGCGAGACTGGCCTCGCTCACCGTCCCGTCCGCGTTGCCCAGATTCGTCCCCATGGGGGGCATAACGACACGGTTCGGTATCTCCACACCCTTCACGGTAATGGGAGACAGGATATTCTTCAACTGATCCATAATTTCACTCCTTTCAAAAGGTAATTATTCACATCTCTTATGCAAGCGTTTCCATCGGGGCGCGGGATTCTGACCCGCACCTTTCATTGCTACCGAGCATTTCAAAAGGGTCTTTTCTCCCCCCGGTGCCGCCGCAATACCCTCCCCTATAATAGTTTGCATACAAAAGAAAAGTCAGCGCTGCATGTCCTTCAGGAGCCGTTTGAGCAGCACCTTCTCCTCAAGCCCGAATCTGCTTAGTGCCTCCTGGTTTGCCTCGCCGGTTTCCCTCTCCAGCCGTGGGATATGTTCCTTTGCCTTGGGCGTCAGATAGAGCTTCAGCGACCGTTTATCCTCTTCAGAGGATTCCTTGATGACCCACCCTCCGTCAGAAAGCCGATCCAGGATACCCGAAAGAGTTGCATTATCAAGGGTTAACCGTTTCCCCAGCTCGCCGGCCGAGATACCCTCCTCTTCGAAGAGGGCAAATATTACCAGATGTTGAGACGGGGTAAGACCATAGTTCTGGAGCCGTTTTTTGTATTTTCCATAGACATTCTGATGGGCCTTCGAGAGAAGAAAGAGTATGCAGTCGTCATAATTGTCCATATAGGTCTACTCCATTTAGTTCGTACGCTAAATATCAAAGGAGAAACGGACTGTCAACCGGAAAATGACAGGGGGCCGTTCCAACGAAAGAGATGCCGTCTTCCCTTTCACCAGGCGTTTCCCCCCATCTTCTCTAGATCGTTCCGTGGCCGATCCGGACCGGGGATGAAATCCTCGCCATTGTATCACAATGTGGCCCCAAAAACATTGACATGGTCGCTACCTTATGCTA
This sequence comes from Deltaproteobacteria bacterium, assembly GCA_019314085.1. The sequence goes on from JAFCZZ010000222.1 coordinate 1,380, forward strand.
GGGGAAGCCGATTTCTTTAGCAGGAAAGTTCAACCTCTTCCGCCATTCTGTTTCGGCTTGTGAATTGTCGCCCCGGGAGATCTCCTTGGAGAGAAAGCCGAAAGAGAGAAGACGACAGGGAAGAGAGGAGGAAAGGATGACCCTTCGCGAGATAGCCGACCTATTGGATGCCAGAATTCTGGTAGGAGGGGATCACCTGGACATAGAGGTGAAAACCGCCTTTAGCGCGGATCTGATGAGCGATGTCCTCGCCTTTGCAAAGCCCGGAAGCATCATGATCACCGGCCTGACCAATCCTCAGATCGTCAGAATCGCGAGTATTGTGGATAATTCGGCAATCCTGGTAGTTCGCGGAAAAATTCCCCCCGAAGAAACGCTAACCCTGGCGGAAGAACTTGACATCCCTGTTCTTTCCACACGGTATATCCTCTTTGAAACATCGGGAAAATTGTACGCGAACGGGATAGTCGGTTGCGTCAGAAAGATCGAAGGTCCGGAAAGTGTTGTTCCGTTATGACGCAAGGGTGTGAATGTTCCTTTCCCGTTGAGGGCGAACAATTTGAAGATGCGGGGAAGGTCTCCGTTGAAGTACAAAAGATATTGAAAAAGATCGGCATACCGGACGATGCGCGGAGAAGGGCTGCGATTGCAACCTATGAATCGGAGGTGAACATCATCTCCTACGCCGTTCGGGGGACGGTTAATCTTCAGGTGACTGCTGACCACATAGTGATCGACATACAGGACACCGGTCCCGGCATAAGCAATATCGAACAGGCCATGGAACAGGGGTATTCCACGGCGAATGATCGGATACGGGAGATGGGATTCGGAGCGGGTATGGGTCTCTTCAACATAAAGAACTGCTCCGACACCTTCGAGATATCATCGAAAGATGACAAGGGGACCCATCTCAGGATACTGATCAACAGGTGAGACGATAGTGGATGTGGCTTTTCTGGTGGAAAAATTAGGGCTCACGGTACGGTGCGGCGGAGACGGACTGGGCGGGGTGGTGTCGGGCGGCTACGTGGGTGATCTCCTGAGCAATGTCATGGCCGGCAGCAAGAGCGGCGACGTATGGGTCACCTGCCAGGCACATCAGAATATCGTGGCGGTAAGCGTACTGAAAGAGCACGCGGGCATCATCCTTACCCAGGGGAGGGAGCCGGACAGGGACACTATCGAGCGGGCATCTCAGGAGGGAATACCGCTACTGGTAACCGAACTTTCCGGATTTGAAATAGCCGGCAGGATATACCGTCTGTTGCACCCCTGACGGAATGGATGCCCTGTACCTGCATGCCCCGGGGGGATGCCCGGCGGCACAACGCTTTTTCAGAATCAGGGTAGGTATCTATGATAACGGGTGCAAAGGAGGTAAGGGAATTTCGGTGTGACCTTCACATACATACCTGCCTTTCCCCCTGTGCGGATCTGGACATGTATCCGTCCGCCCTGGTAGAAAGATCGGTCGCCGGAGGGCTGGATGTTATCGCCATATGTGATCATAACGCGTCAGAGAACGTCCGGTATGTGATCGAGGCGTCCCGGGGAAAACCGTTGCGCGTCTTTCCCGGCATGGAGATATCCAGCAGGGAAGAGGCTCACGTTATCGCGCTCTTTGAAAATATCGACGATCTGCTAAGACTTCAGAAGGTCGTCTACGCCGCCCTTTCCGGCTCCAACCGGGAAGAAATATTCGGGTGTCAGGCAATCGTCAATGCATCGGACGAGGTGGAGGGATTTAACGACAGACTGTTGATAGGCTCCATTGACCTTTCGCTTCAGGAGATCGTCAAGACGATCCATGCCGCAGGCGGCCTGGCGATCGCCTCGCACATCGACCGGGAGAGCTTCAGCGTCATGAGCCAGTTGGGGTTTATCCCCCCCGATATACGATTCGATGCCCTTGAGATATCCCGCGGGACGGGGCTGAAGGAGGCGCGAAAGAGGTATCCCGATTTGAACGGCTACCCGTTTATAGAATCATCCGATGCTCACTTTATACGAGACATCGGAGAGGGGGCCTCGAGGATCTTCATGAAGGAGCCCTCACTCTCCGAGCTGAAGATGGCCCTCGAGGGGTGTGAGGGCCGGTACATTGAGGAATAACCCATGCAGGAACTCTCCATGAACATCCTCGATATCGTCGAGAATTCCACACGAGCAGGGGCGGACTTGATACGAATCGGCATTACCGAAGACAGAGAAAATGACATCCTGCGTATTGAGATCGCCGATAACGGCGAAGGGATGGACCCGGATACCATTGAGAAGGCCCTGGATCCCTTCTATACATCCAAGACGGTACGCCGGGTGGGCCTGGGACTTCCCCTCCTCTCCCATGCCGCGAAGATCACCGGAGGACGGTGTGTGATCGAATCGAAAAAGGGGGGAGGGACGACGGTGACCGCACACTTCGGGTATCGTCACATCGACCGACAGCCCCTGGGGGATATGCCGACAACTATGGCAACCATGATAACGGGTAATCCGGGGGTGGATTTTGTTTACACGCATCTGAGTGATGGTGAGACTTATCTGTTGGACACGCGAGAGGTAAGGAATGAACTTGAGGATGTTCCCATCGACCATCCGACGGTATTGCAGTTTTTAAAGGAAAATATAAGGGATGGTCTAAAGGAGATCGGGGCCGGGTCTTAGCCCCCCCCTCCGGTCAGATCTTCCATCAAGGAGGA
>JAFCZZ010000223.1:0-6999 GCA_019314085.1 Deltaproteobacteria bacterium
GGGAATCGCCGTCCAGACAGGAAGTTCCGTCCCGATATCATGTCCGCCGTGAGCCACAACTTCAGACGCAGCGGCGGGATCAGCGAAAACAAGGGCCAACATCGCGTACACAAAAGCACATGTCAGGATGCTCAGCAAACCCTCCCGTGCACTTTTCATGGGCTACCTACCTCCTTCGCCCCCCGCAAGAAAACAAGCCAAGCGAGCTTACCCCCTTGGCTTGAATATCTAACTAAATAAACTTAAAAGCATAGCCGGACCGATAAACTACATGGAAGAACCGTTTACACCTTCTCTGCGATCTTCAGCCGTGTTTCGGCCATGTCCAGAGATTTCTTCACCTTCTCATAATCGGGATCATCCTTGTCCATCCCGGCCAGTCTGGCCTCCGCCGATTCATGGGCCTTCCTCGCCTCTTCCACGATGATGGAATCGGCCTTTTCGAAGGATTCAACAAGAACGGTTGCCTTGAGACCTGTTATTTCCGCATATCCTTCACCAACAAGGTAATATGCCTTTTTATGGTCTTTCGTATAGTTGAGCTCGCCGATCTTTATAGAGCTCAGAAGCGGCACGTGACCAACCAACACCCCGAATTCACCCTCGCTCCCCGGCAACGTCACCTCTTCGACGATGTCGCTGAACGCAAGCCTCTCGGGCGTCACGATTTCCAACATCAGATCATCAGCCATCTAGCAATCCTCCGCCTACTCAACCCCGAGGCGAGCAGCCTTTTCCTTGACCTCTTCTATGCCGCCGACCATGTAAAATGCCTGCTCGGGGAGGTCATCGTGAATCCCGTCCAGGATCTCCCTGAATGCCTTGACCGTATCCGCGACCGACACGAACTTGCCTTCCGTACCGGTGAACTGGGCGGCCACGAAGAAGGGCTGCGATAGAAATCTCTGAATCTTCCGCGCCCTGCTGACCGTCAATCTGTCTTCTTCGGAGAGTTCATCCATACCGAGGATCGCAATGATATCCTGGAGGTCCTTATACTTCTGAAGGATGATCTGAACCTCTCGTGAAGTCTGATAATGCTCTTCACCGATGACATTCGGATCCAGGATACGCGACGTGGAATCGAGCGGGTCGACCGCGGGATAAATACCAAGCTCCGCGATGGGTCTCGAGAGAACGACCGTTCCGTCAAGGTGGGCAAACGTGGTAGCCGGTGCCGGGTCAGTCAGGTCATCCGCGGGAACATAGACGCACTGCACCGCTGTAATGGAGCCCTTGTTTGTCGATGTGATCCGCTCCTGGAGTTCCCCGAGGTCCGTCGCCAGCGTCGGCTGATATCCGACCGCGGAGGGCATCCTTCCCAAGAGGGCCGACACCTCGGAACCCGCCTGCGTAAATCTGAATATATTGTCGACAAAAAGGAGCACATCCTGTCCCTCTTCATCCCTGAAGTACTCCGCCGCCGTGAGCGCCGTAAGCGCCACCCTGGCGCGTGCTCCCGGAGGTTCCGTCATCTGGCCGTACACCAGGGCCGCCTTATTGAGAACCCCGGAATCCTTCATTTCGAGGTACAGGTCATTCCCCTCACGTGTCCGCTCGCCGACGCCGCCGAATACCGAAATACCGCCGTGGTGCATGGCGATGTTATGGATCATCTCCATCATAACAACCGTCTTTCCGACGCCCGCGCCGCCGAACATCCCCATCTTCCCGCCACGGGGGAAGGGGACGAGGAGATCGATAACCTTGACGCCGGTTTCAAGGACGTGTACCGATGTGTCCTGCTCCAGGAACGAGGGGGACTCGCGGTGAATGGGCATCGTCTTCTCGGAACTTATCGGTCCCAGGCCATCAACCGGTTTCCCGATAACATTGACGATCCTCCCCAGACAGGTTTCGCCGACAGGCACCGTAATAGGGGCTCCCGTATCTTTGGCCGGCATCCCCCTCACGAGACCATCCGTGATCTCCATGGCGATACATCTGACCACGTTATCACCGAGATGCTGGGCAACTTCCACAACAAGATTATCCTCTTCATCGTCGATGGCCGGATTCGTAATCGTGAGGGCGTTCATGATGCTGGGGAGATTCCCCTCTTCGAACTCCACATCGATTACGGGACCAATTACCTGCACAATCCTTCCTGTATTCATTCCCATCTCCTTCACTATTTTATCCTTCTGTATACGGCTACCCCTTTGCCGACAGTGCCTCTGTGCCACCTACAATATCCATCAGTTCCGCGGTGATGGCCGCCTGCCGCGCACTGTTAAACTTCTGAGTGAGGCTCTGTATCATCTCTTCACAATTGCTCGTCGCGTTATCCATCGAGACCATCCTGGCGCCGTGCTCGCCTGCCGATGTTTCCAGCAGTCCCTTATAAATCAGTACCCTCAAATACATGGGGACGATATGGGCCAGGAGCTCTTCCTCGGAGGGTTCGTAGACGTAATCAGCGGCGGCATCGACATCCTGCTCCTCTTCAGCCGCGACGGAGGCCGCGGGGAGCAGACGGACCATGACAGGCTTCTGCGAGGCGACAGTCCGGAATTCATTGTAACAGAGATACAGCTCATCGTATTCTCCCGCGATAAAGGGCGGGATCGCCTCTTGGGCAATGCGCGTGGCCAGGCTGATATCAAAACGGCTCAACTCTTCTACATGCTGGCTGGTTATCGTTGCCTTCTTTCTGAAGGAATCCCTTCCCTTTTTGCCGACGGCGATCAGCGACACGTCCTTCCCTTCAGCCTTTTTCCCCTTTACAAACTTCTCAACTTCCTTGATCACGTTCGTATTAAATCCACCGCACAGGCCCCTGTCCGACGTCATCACGATCACCCTGATCCTGCCGGAATCACGTACGGCAAGCAGGGGATTCGTGGTTGACACGACTCTCCCGGACAGACTGCTGAACACCTCCATCAGCTTGCCCGCATACGGCCTGAAATTCTCCATCTTCACCTGCGCCGCCTTCAGTTTCGACGCCGCCACCATGTTCATAGCCCTGGTGATCTGTCTGGTTTTATCGACGGCTACAGACTGTCTCTTGATTTCCTTTAACGATGCGCCCATTAAAAATTACTCCCCTATACGCTGTCCGGATCACTATCCGGATACCTGTTTCCCTATTCGGAGGCAAACACGGAATCAAACTCCGTCAAGACGTCCTTTATCTTTTTGTCCAGTTCCGGGTTGAGTTCCTGTTTCTCATCAATCTCTTTCATGACATCAGCATATTTGCTTTCCAAAAAGCCCAAGAGCTCCTTTTCATACTGTTTGATCTTCTCCACGGGATATTTGTCGACAAACCCCCTGACACCCGCGTACAGGACCACCACCTCCTGAGCCAGCGACATCGGCTGAAACTGGGGCTGTTTCAGGATCTCCACGAGCCTGACTCCCCTCTCAAGCTGTGCCTGGGTCGCCTTGTCGAGGTCACTCCCGAACTGCGCGAAGGAGGCCAGCTCCCGATACTGCGCCAGGTCGAGCTTCAGTGTACCGGCGACCTGCTTCATCGCCTTCACCTGTGCCGCACCGCCGACCCTCGAGACGGAGATACCGACGTTGATGGCAGGCCTCACGCCCGCATAGAACAGATCCGGCTCGAGGAAGACCTGACCGTCGGTAATGGAGATAACGTTTGTGGGAATAAACGCGGAGACGTCCCCGGCCTGGGTCTCGATGATGGGAAGCGCCGTAAGGGAACCGCTGCCGAGATCTTCGCTCACCCGTGCAGCCCTTTCGAGCAGGCGTGAGTGGTTATAAAAGATGTCGCCGGGATATGCCTCACGTCCCGGAGGTCTTCTCAGAAGGAGTGATATCTGCCGGTATGCCACGGCCTGTTTGGAGAGATCGTCGTAGATGATCAGAGCGTCCTGGCCTCTGTCCCTGAAGTATTCGCCGATGCTGCACCCCGCAAACGCGGCTATGTACTGCAGTGTTCCAGGATCGCTGGCACAGGCCGAAACGACACAGGTGTAATCCATGGCATCATGCTTTCTCAGCGCCTCGACTACCTGGGCAACGGTCGATTTCTTCTGCCCGATCGCAACATAGATACATTTGATACCGGTGGTCTTCTGTCTGATAATGGCATCGATACAGATCGGGATTTCAGCCCCGTGTAGACCGGCTGGTTGACCGGCTGCCTCTTGATCACACCGGGCGCGACTACCTCGATCCTGCTGTAGGTATCCGTCTCTATGGGGCCCTTTCCATCCAGGGGCACCCCTGTGGCATCGATAACGCGTCCGAGAAGGGCCTCGCCCACCGGGATCTGCGCGATCTTGCCCGTCCTCTTGACCACATCACCTTCCTTGATATGTATATCCGAACCCAGGATGGCTACACCGACGTTGTCTCTCTCAAGGTTGAGCACCATTCCCAGTATGCCGCCGGGAAACTCGAGGAGCTCCATGGCCATGGCATTTTCCACACCGTACACCCTGGCAATACCGTCACCGACCGAAAGGACTGTTCCTATTTCACTGACATCCAGTTTTTTCTCATAATCCTTGATCTGCTTGGAAATTACCTGTGTTATTTCCTCTGCCCTGATTGCATCCATCCCTTACATATCCTCCTTTATGAGTTCCCTTATGCTGTTCAGTTGAGCTCGAACGCTGCCATCGTACAGGGTATCTCCCACCCCTATAACGACACCACCCAGCAGTGATGGATCTTCGTCAACAACCATCTCAATATTCTTTCCGGTCAGACCTTCCATCTGTTCCTTGATCCTCGCGGACAGCTCGCTTGACAGCGGGAATGCCGTTTTTACGTCAACCCGTACCTTTTTCAATACATCATCCATATATCTTCGATAGCACTCTTCAATCTGTCCGAGGGCCTCTATCCTTCTCTTCTCCACCAAGAGCTTCAGAAAATTCGATGTAGTGGTTGATGCCTTAACCTTCTCCAGGATGTCTCCCATAACGGCCGCCTTGTCGGAGCTGTCGAAGACGGGATTGGCAAAAAACTCCGCCAAGTCTTCGCTCCCCGCCAACAGGGACAAGAAGCCCTTAAGCTCGCCGTATATGGCCTCTATCGCATCTTCCTCTCGCGCCACATCAAACAGCGCCCTGGCATACCTCTTCGCAATATCGCTTCCAATCAATTTCGGCTCACCATCCTATCTAAGAAATCGTTGACCATGCCCTCGTGGTCTTTTGCTTCGATATTCTTCTCGAGAATTTCCTCGGCCATCGTGACGGAAAGCTCGGTGGCCTCCTGTCTGAGCTGATGAAGGGCCCTCTTGAATTCCTGGTCAACTCTGGCCTCTGAGTCTTCTTTCATCTTCTCGGCGGTTCGCTTCGCCTCTTCTATAATCTTCTCTTTTTCCGCAAGGCCCTGCGCCTTGATCATATCGGCGATGCCCTCTATTTCCGCCGTGGCCTTGTCCAGCCTGGCAGAATGTTCCACCAGTTTCTTCTGAGCCTCCTCTTTTGCAGCCACCGCCTCGTCCAGAGAATTCTTGATGGATGCGCGGCCACCGACGAAGAAATTCACGATCGCCTTGGCTGTAAATTTGTAAAGAACGGCAGCCAGTATGGTAAAGTTGAGAACCCTCCAGAACAGGTTGGTCATAGTACCTTCGGCCCCTTCTCCGCCACCCGATGCATAAACGAACGCGGGGACCAGGGTAAAAACCAAAACAGTAAAAAGAAGTCGTTTCATTGGACACCCCTTCCCAGCACCTTTTCAGAAATCTCAGCAGCTATCATCTCTGTCTGTTCCCGAAGGGAAACCCTTGCCGCGTCTGTTTCCTTCTGCAACTGGGTTTTAAAGCCTTCCAGCTTCTTCGAGATCTCATCCCGTACCGTGCCGATTATCTCCTTGCCCTGCTCCGTTCCCTCTTCCTTGACCGCATCCCTCTGAATCGCGGCCTCTGCCCTAGCCTGGCGTATCTTCTCCTCGTACTGGGCCATCTTGCGCTCAATCGTCTCGTCAAGAGAGGTTACCTCTTCTTGCGATTCCTCAATCTTTTTATTTCTTTCTGCGATGATTCTCAAGACAGGTCTGAAAAGGAGGAAATTGAGTATAACAATCAACACGAGGAAGTTGGCCATTTGGATCCAAACCGTAGAATTTACATCTACCATTGCCGCTCACCATCCCTTGAGTTAGGTACATATTTAAAAACCAGCAACACGCAAAAAACCGTTAGAAAACTCCGCCCTCGGCGCTCGCCACCCGCCAAAGGCCGGGGAGTACTAACCATAACTCCAGGACCTTGTCAAGTTTTTTTTTGACCGGCGGTCATATTCTAATCGTGTGACCAATACCTATGGAAGGAAAAAGTCTTTTTGTGATGTTTTCCGATAAGATAGGATTCGTTATTCGGCTGTATCATCCCTCAAATCTTCACCCGTTTCATCGCCCGGCATCTGACATGCTCCATCGATAACAGCCCCTTCTCTCACCACAAGGAGCGATGTCTTTACGTTACCCACCAGTCTGCCGGTAGATGAAATTTCCGTTTTTTCCTTGATGTTGAGGTTACCCCTTACCTCCCCGGAGATTACAATGCTGTCAACCGCAATATCCGCTTCGGCATAGGCACCTTCTCCTATGATCAACGTCCCGCTCCCCAAAGCCTCTCCCTTGAACTCGCCGTCGATTCGCACCAACCCGTTCAGGACAAGTTTTCCGTTAAACTCCGCGCCTCTGCCCAAAAAGGCCTTTATGTCTTCACCCGTGTTCTTTTTTTTATCTGCCATCCAAGATCTCCTCTCTTTACCCTCCTGTAAAATAGGATCGGAAGAATCACTCCCCTTAATTTTCTTACCTTCCTCTTCCAGCCCCTATCCCTCGTATCAGTTGCCTGAGTGGAACACTGCAATCCGAACAAATAACACGGCATACCTCCCCCAACCGTCACGGCTGGAGGATAAATCTCCTCATACTCACATTCATCAGCAGGCCCGCCCCCATCATCAGCACAACCATCGAAGACCCTCCATAGCTGAAAAAGGGAAGCGGTATGCCCACAACAGGGAATATGCCCAGGACCATGCCGATATTTATAAATATACC
>JAFCZZ010000223.1:7033-7358 GCA_019314085.1 Deltaproteobacteria bacterium
TATAAATATACCCCAGAAAACGAACATAGTCACCCCAAAAGCCAGTAAGGCCCCCGGCAGATCTCTGGAATTTCGTGTAATTCTCAAACTCCACAGTATTAACGCAAGAAATATAAACATCAGGATCACGACCCCCAGGAAACCCCATTCCTCGGCAAAAACGGAAAAGGCAAAGTCCGTCTGTTGCTCGGGCAGGAATTTCAGCTGTGTCTGGGTTCCTTTCAGAAAGCCCTTTCCCCAGAGACTCCCGGAGCCAATGGCGATTATGGATTGTATAATGTGATACCCCGTGCCAAGGGGATCGCGTTCAGGGTTTAAAAAGGTG
>JAFCZZ010000641.1 GCA_019314085.1 Deltaproteobacteria bacterium
TCTGGCGGTCTTGATTTTCGCTTCCCGGACAATTCTAAGTTTCTCATCAAGAGGGATTTTCTTAGGTTGCTTGTCTGAATAGTCTTGGACGACTTCATCCATTGCCTGCCTTGCTCGCTGGTCCCAGCGGTTCTGTATCCACTTCTGTGGATCCAGGGCAACATATTCCATTGCCTTCATCTGCTCGTCGGTATAGTTGATTTTTAGCTCTCCCATCGTGCCTCCTTGATTTTAGGCTACTTTAATTATGTCAAGCCAACATTGAGCCGAATCTCCCGCAAGGGAATTAGTTTCAAAGTTGTAAAGAAAAACCTCAATATAGTCTCCAGCAGCACACGATATTAACGCTATAATCTGATGAGAGAATCTATATCCTGTGGGAGAAGCTATGAAGAAAATCTTAGTCGTTCCTCCATTCTTAAAAAGCTTAATCTGATAGTAATTTTGCGAACCAGGTGGGTTAACATAGACTAAATTTGAATGTATCAGATAATCCCCGTCTTCTGTAGCAGTCCAGCGAAAATTAGTAGTGATATCACACTCATTGTGAATATCTATATATTTAGCGTTAAATTGAACCTTGGTGTTAGTGTCTGCAGGAATTAATTGATTACCAGAACGATATATAGATATTCTTGACTGCTTCGGCAAATCCAGTATCCCTGAGGTGTGGAATTTCCGGACCAGGACATTCTGAAGATAAGTTACCGCTTCGTCTGCATCGGCGCTGGGCTCTACGCTTTCGTAGCTGTCGCCGTCGGCGTCGATGATTTGATGGGCGGCAACAGTGGCAAATTCCAGCCCGTCCTCGGTAGATTTTACCCGCAGATACTTCTGGGCATATCCAGAGTAACTGTCTGGGGTATCCGTTAAGCCTAAAAACTTTTTAATTCCTTTGGTGATGATTTGAATCATGCTTACACCTCGATAACTCTAATTTCTCCTGTCCCGCTGGCCACAATCCCGGTAACCTTCCCGGTATAATCATCACAGAAAAGGATATCTCCTTCCTCAAGCAGCATATCATCGGTGGTTGCGTTATCGCCACAGCGAACGAACTTCGGCGGTCTTAACCGTCGGTTTTCTTCCAAACCATTTTACTTGGTTGTATATTGCCATATCAGGGTATAGTTATATGCGCCGGCCAGACGATATCTTCCGGCGAGACATTTAGCTGTTCACTTAAGAATTTAAGGATCTGTCCACGGTTATAAGGTCTATCGTTAGGAAAAACATAGCGGTGATAAATTCCGTGGATACTATCACGGACATATAGCTGACGCCTTAACTGGCCATCAGAGTAATCGGAAATAATTCCTCTTAGCTCGAACTTGTCTGGCATTATAATACCGCATACTTAATTTTTACCACAACAAGAGGAGTACGACCCATTGCTTCTTTATATATAAATTCAGCACTGGATTCAAAAGTCATACCAAAAGCAACACCAAAAGAATACCGGAAGTTTACCTCATCATAACATTCAAGCTGGTAAGTTGCTCCATGCTGTCCAACAAGGTTAAATCTCATAGCATCGATGAAGGAAGGAGTAAATTTATTCTCTTCGGCGTCAAACTTACAACCAATTTGGTCGTCTGCACAGCTTGCGGCTCCTACAACAATAATCGCGCCGCCATATATAACGCCTTTCCCGGAAATAGTACCGAGGGAAGTTACGGCATTAGCAGAGACATAATTAGCAAATTCTAAAACCCCCCGAGATCCATACTTAGGCCGGACGATTAACTCTTGTAACGTCTGTGATATTAAATCTATGTTTAATTTCTCAAGGGATTGAGAAATTATATTAACATTCATTTTGCTCAAGGTCTGAGCGATTATATCGGCATCCATTCTATATGACTTTATCGGCATTAGAAATACCTCTTTTCTAGCCAGAAGGTCGGATTGGTTACCCCCGACTGTGCTTCATTGGTGAATTCCAGTTCAGCAAACTCCAGTGATACCTCATCACCCTTGGTTAATTCATCACTGGTTAAACTTATCACACTCTTATCCTGGGAAATAAATCTT
>JAFCZZ010000224.1 GCA_019314085.1 Deltaproteobacteria bacterium
GGTTATTGCCGTCGAAGACGATGGCGTCGGCGTTCCTGCGGAGATAAAGGAAAAAATATTCGAACGTGGCGTAGGGTCCAATACCGGTTACGGGCTCTTCCTGGTACAGGAGATTCTTGCAATCACCGGGATATCGATCAGGGAGACCGGCAAAGAAGGGACTAGCGCACGTTTCGAGATTATTGTGCCACCAGGTGGGTGGCGGATGTCACATTCTGAAGAAATGTAAGTGAGCCAGCGGGGGAGACAAAGGGTCCCCGTCACCGGACGGATGTGCCTGTATGCAACCGGTACCATTTCCCACATTTATTACAGGTGAAGACCAATCTTCCTGTCACTACGAGTCGAAGAGATGAGACCAAACGCAGGAACCCGTAAACGTTTTGAATACAGCGCCATCTCCATTGCCGGTGTACGCCCGGTCAATGAGGATGCATGGTGCGCCGCCCCGGTGGGTGAGGGGCTGCTGGTCTGTGCCGTTGCCGACGGGATCGGCGGCTATGAGGCTGGGGACGTGGCATCCGCCCTTGCTATTCGCATATTCGGGGAGACGGTACTGGAGGCGGAGATCGCCACAGGTGATCATGAAACGGCAGCAGAGGTACTCCGGAGAGGACATACCCTCGCACACGAGGCTATCCTGAAACAGACCACAGGGAAATGTTTCAGGATGGGGACGACACTCGTCTCCGCCTGTTTCAGGGACGGGAAAGTGACACTCTGCAATACGGGGGATTCACGCTGCACCCTCATACGCACGGGAACGGTCAGGCCGCTGACAAAGGATCACTGTGCAGGACCTGGTGGACAGGGGAATTCTCACACAGGAGGAGGCCGCCTCCCACCCGATGGGAAATATCATCACGCACTCGCTGGGGGCGGACTTCGTCGCCGACTGCGGGGCCCACCCCCTCTGTGACGGTGACACCCTTGTTATCTCATCCGACGGCCTGCACGACTATGTCTCACAGGAGACCATGATTGCGGCAGGAGGGGCGGCGACCGCAGAAGAAGCGGCCCGACTCCTCATGGAAGAGGCTGCCCGCACGTCGACTGACAATATTACCCTGATCGTCGTCAGGGTGCACAGCGAAGCGATACGCCAGGAACAGAGTGAGTAACATGACTGACCAGGAGAAATATACCAATACAAATACCGTGGTGATGACCGAGGATCTGGATTACTATGAAGACCTCTCCAAGTACCTCAATGTACTCTCAAACCCCGTACGCCTGCGTATCCTTAAGATCATTGAGCACACTCCGACGGAAGCCCGCGAGATCGCCGCCGGGATCGGCACATCCTATGTAAATACCAAAAAACATCTCGAGAAGATGCTCACGGCAGGCATCATCACCAAGGAGGCGGGGTTCGGCCGGGCCACCTCCCGCGGGTCCCTGCCGGTCTGGAAATACACCACCCGCCCTGGTGGCATCGAGGAGATCATCCGCAACCTCGGGTTCTTCTCGAACTTAGACATCCATATCGGGGGACGCAGGGGAAACACCGGTCCTCTTCATCCTCGGCGGACCAGCGGACGGGCAGACCTTTCCTCTCTCTGAAGAAGTGACGCGAATCGGGCGGGAGGAGAAACATATGGGAGTCAAAAAGACAGAGAAATCTCCATCAGCCATCCGGTATCTCCCCCCGGGAACAATCACCGGCGATGCAGCCATCGTCGTCTCCCGCGAGTTTGACCTTGTCACCCGCATATCCCGCCCGCACGCCGAAATACACAAAAAGGGTGACGGATGGTATCTCACTGACCGGGGAAGCACCGGCGGAACCTCCTTAAATGACAGCTCGTGTGATCCGAACCGGGAGGTGCGGCTGATGGCAGGGGATATCATCGACCTTGCCCGCGGCCCCCGGGGGGTCAGGTTCCTCTTTGTCGTTGCTGAGGAACAGGACGCAGCAGACGAATAGAGAAAAGAGATGGATATGATAAACCGAAGTGGCGATACGCACAGTGGGAACCGGAAGAACAAAAGCAGCCGCCCCGTACGACTGCTTGCCGTCTTTCTGTTTTTCGCAGGAATGCTCTGCATTACCTCCAGTGCCGCATCTTTGAGCGTCGGCAACGGCGGGTATGTCACCATTTCAGGGGCACTCGCTGATGCTGTGCCGGGGGATACGATTGCAGTGGGAAGCGGCACATATTACGAATCCCTAATCATCACCGTTCCGGTGACGATCACGGGCGTGGATACCGGCGGAGGGCTGCCGGTCATTATAGCGACGGAGGGTGAGGCAGCCATCATACTGGAGGCAGGAAAGACCACCATAAAAGGACTGGCCATCACCGGCACAGTTCCGTGCGGCATCTTCGTACATTCGGACAATAATGTGATCACAGGGACTACGGTTACCACCACCCTTCCCGGGACCAGCGTAGGCATCCGCATATATGACGCGGACCGGACGCTGGTGACGGGAAACCTCATTGAGGGGCAGCGTATCGGCATCCAGATCAGCGAATCGGACGGGACTGCGGTCTGTTACAACCAGTTTGCCACCGTAGTCAATGCAGTCTCGTCCTCCCCGGGAACAACCTGGACATCACCGGTGATCACCTACCAGTATGACGGCGCCTTCTTCAATGGGCAGGTCGGCAACAGCTGGAGTGGATATGCGGGAACTGACAGAGACGGGGACGGAATCGGGGATGAGCCTTATGTAGTTCCGTCAATCTCTACCGCACAGTTCAGAGCGTGGGAGAATGCAGGGGGACAGCACCCCTTTAACCGCAAGCCCTTTGACCTGATGGGCGAGCTCACCGGCGGTGTCACAGTGGAGGATACCGCCCCCCTGGTCGCAGGAATTGATGCATACACGATCACTCTTCTCCCGGAGGTTCCCGGAGATGCTAACAGGCTGAAACCGGGCTCTGATGGAACAAACAGTCCCTTCACGTTCCCCCGGAAACCTGAAGGACTGCTCTGGCCGGTCACCGCCTTTCTCGCATCCATTCTGGTCGCCGGAGGACTTACCTATGCCGACCGGCGCACACGGCAACGCAGTGTCCTGGACCGCACCGGCTCCACCACACTCATCCTGACAGCAGGGTACACCATCCTTGCGGTTCTCTGCAGTTCCGTGATATTTGTGACAGGGTTCCAGGCTCTCAGAGTGCTGGGAACGATACCGGGCATAAATCCCCTCATCGCTGGCCAGGCATTTCTCTCGATGGTGGCAATCTTCCTTGCCGCATCCGTGGCAACTGAGAGGGCACCCAGATATCTGCTCGTCGCCTACCTCCTCGCAGCAGGGATCGTGGCGATGACTTCAGGAGCCCTGATACTGACAGGAAGGGACGGCACAGGCCCTGCCGTCTCCCTCAGCCTGGCGCTCGCCATTGCTGCCTTCGGACTCGGGCTCTACCACCGCTCCCGCATCATCACTCCCGGCATCTCCGGAGATATGGACGAGCAGACCCGTATCGTCCACGAGGGCAACCCGTTTGACGAGAGCCAGATCATGGACACGCAACTGCGTGATGTGTACTTCCCTGCCACCCTTGCAGACCGGTACCGTGACGTGACATTCATCGGCAAGGGCGGGCTTGCACGGGTCTTTCGGGCAGTCAGGAGATCCGACGGAGCGGTCGTCGCGGTCAAGGTCCCTATCAGCTTTGATGAGACGACGGGCCGCATCTTTTTAAAGGAAATGAAAATCTGGGAAGGACTTGTTCACCCGAACATCGTCCGCCTCTGTTCGGTAAATATCCTGCCCGTGCCCTTCGTGGAGATGGAATATGTATCGCGTTCCCTTGCCGGGGTCAGCCTGCCGCTTTCACCCGCAAAAGCAGCAGCGATTGTAGAAGATATCGTCAGCGGCCTTGCCTATGCCCACGACCACGGCATCATCCACCGTGACATCAAGCCGCAGAACATCCTCCTTGCAGAGGACGGTACGGCTAAGATCACCGACTGGGGTCTTGGGACCGTGATGGACGACCGGCACGAGTCCTCTATCGTGGGCTTTTCGATACAGTACGCAGCCCCGGAACAGATTGCCCCCCGCCGCTTCGGGGATGCCGATACCCGGACCGACATCTACCAGACCGGAGTTGTCTTCTACGAGCTCCTGACCGGCCATCGGCCGTTTGATGACGGAGGACTGGGCGAGATGACGGACGCCATCCTCGGGGAAATTCCCGCACCCCCCTCGTCCCTTGTTCCGGCGGCGGCACCCTGGGACGAGATCGTGATGCGCTGCATTGCAAAGGAAAAGGAGCAGCGCTATTCCTCCGCTCAGGCGCTAAAAGAGGCCCTGCGCACTCCATTCGTTCAGTTCTCCTCATCCTCGAACTTCTCGTAGTAATGGCCCCCCTCACAGAACGGTTTCTTCTTTGATTTTCCGGAGCGGCAGAGAATCACAGTCGACGTAGTCTCAATATGGACAACCTTCGAGTTGCAGAGGTGTGTTACGTTGCGTACAATGTATGGGCTGTTCTCTGAGACTTCTCAATAGAGTGTTCTTTTTCTTCGGGACTGTCGTGCTGTGTGTCTGTTATTGGTTGCCAATGCAGAAGCAATTGTATATATTTATTGTTGGATGACCAGCCCGGAGACTGTCAGATAACCCGTACCTTAAAGTATTCATACGGGAAGATAATCCTATGAAATTACGTGTCATTCTTGAGCCCAGTGAAGAAGGTGGGTATACCATATTTGTACCGGCACTTTCTGGTTGCATCAGTGAGGGGGATACACGTGAAGAAGCCTTACGCAATATCAGAGAAGCGATTTCTCTATATCTGGAGCCAATTGAAGATGATGGGTTTTTCAGTGATGCGGCCGAGCAGGTTGAGATTGCGGTATGACAAAAGTTCCTGGTATCCATTATGATGTGCTTATCAAGGCTCTTCAAAGGGATGGCTGAGTTGTTGTTCGTCAGCGGGGCAGTCACATTCGTATGCAAAAACACATACAGGCAGAAACCCTGAAACTGACCATACCTGCACATAAACCAATCAAACGTTCCACCCTGTCTCACATTTTAAAACAGGCTCATATGACTGTTGAAGAGTTGAATAGACTTTTGTGACCGGGGTTTGGTGCATCAAATCCGAATGTCACCATCGTGTAACCCCGTGGTTGCATCGTTCTCTCTCTTCCATTTTATGCATTTATACCCCTCTGCGTGAACCTTATGAACAGAGGCCCGGGGAGATGTGCCAATGCCTGCCCGGACCCGACAAAACAGGAGATGAGTAATAAATGAAGAGCAGAAAATTTGTGCTTGCACTGACCGGCCTTGCCATGCTCTGTGTCTGCGCCGCCATGGCAGCACCGCTTGCCACGGGCGACGGAATGGGACGCGGAGGCATGATAAAGGACTGCGAATGCCAGGACGGAGCATGCGACGGCACCAGGATACACTTTGCACTC
>JAFCZZ010000225.1 GCA_019314085.1 Deltaproteobacteria bacterium
CTTCTCACGCCGGCCGCTATGGATGATTCACCAACCACCTTCAGAAACCCGATATCACCGGTCCGGAGGACATGGGTGCCGCCGCACAGCTCCATGCTGTAGTCTCCCATCCGGACAACACGGACGTCATCGCCGTACTTCTCGTCAAAGACGGCCGTCGCGCCGGTCTTCATCGCCTCTTCCCGCGCGAGGACTCGGGTATCGACCGGCACATTGCTTCTGATGTAGGCATTGGCGATGCGTTCGACCTCTTCGATCTCGCCGTCTTCGATCTTCGCGAAATGGGTAAAGTCGAAACGGAGCCTCTCCGCATTGACAAGGGAACCGGACTGTTTGACATGATCCCCCAAGACCCGTTTCAACGCCGCCTGGAGGATATGGGTCCCCGAGTGGTTTGCCTCGACGGCCCGGCGTATCCCCTCGTCCGTCTTCAGGTCAATGGTGTCTCCAACGCTGAAGGCACCCTGCTTGACCTTTCCGATGTGGGTGAACAGATCATCCAGGGGTTTCTGCGTATCCCACACATCAAAGAGGCCCGATCCGTTTTCAATGATCCCGACATCGCCGACCTGACCCCCGATCTCGCCATAGAAGGGGGTTTTTTCGACAAACAGCTCGCCCCGCTTTCCTTCGGCGAGGGTGTCAACCGGTTTGTCATCCTTCAGAATGGCAACGATCCGTGATGTGGCCTCGGTATTGCCTTCATATCCGATAAACTCCGTTTTTATTCCATTCATGGAAAGTTTCCGGTACACATCGGAAACCTCTTCCTCTCCGCTCCCTTTCCAGGCCTCCCGCGCCTTGCTGCGCTGGCCTTCCATGGCGGCATCAAACCCCTCCATATCAAGCGTCAGGTCCTGAACCTGGGCGACCTCGGCGGTCAGGTCGGTAGGAAATCCGAAGGTGTCATAGAGCCGGAAGACCACATCGCCGGGAATGACCGTGTCCGCTTTTCGCTTGAGGGAGTCGATCTCATCATTCAGGATCTTCAGTCCCGTATCGAGGGTGTCCATGAAACGCTGTTCTTCATTGACGACGACCTTCCGTACGTAGGATTCCTTATCCACGATCTCCGGATAGAAGTCCTTCATCTTTTCGATCACGACCGGCACCAGGTCATGAAGAAAGGGCTTGTCCAGGCCCAGGAGCTTTCCGAAACGGGCGGCACGGCGCAGGATCCTTCTGAGGACGTACCCTCTCCCTTCGTTGCTGGGGAGGATCCCGTCGCTGATGAGAAAGGTGACGGCGCGGCAGTGATCGGCAACAACCCGTATGGCAATATCGTCGTCCTCGTTTTCTTTGTATTTTCTCCCCGACATATCCTCGATATGCCCGATAATCTCATGAAAGAGATCGCAGTCGTAGTTGCTGGTCACCCCCTGCATGACGGCTGCCAAGCGTTCAAGCCCCATTCCCGTATCGATATTCGGTTTGGGCAGCGGGGTCAGGGTCCCGGACGCGTCACGGTCGAATTGCGTGAAGACGAGGTTCCACACCTCGACATACCGTCCACATTCGCATTCGACGCTACAGTCCGGCTTCCCGCAGCCGGACTCCTCTCCCTGATCGAAGTATATCTCGGAGCAGGGGCCGCAGGGACCGGTGTCACCCATGGTCCAGAAGTTATCCTTTTCGCCCAGGCGAAAGATCCTCTCGGCGGGGACCTTCATCTTGGTATTCCAGATCTCGAAGGCCTCGTCATCGTCCTTGTAGATGCTCACCAGCAGTTTGTCCGCAGGGATACCCATGACCTCGGTCAGAAAGTCCCATCCCCAGGTGATGGCCTCGTCCTTGAAATAATCACCGAAAGAAAAGTTCCCCAGCATCTCAAAGAAGGTATGGTGCCGGGCCGTATACCCGACGTTTTCCAGGTCGTTGTGTTTTCCCCCGGCCCTGACACACTTCTGTGAAGAGGCCGCCCGTCGGTAGCCCCGATCCTCCTGCCCCAGGAACAGATTCTTGAAGGGCACCATCCCCGCGTTCGTAAAAAGGAGGGTGGGGTCTTCCTTCGGAATAAGTGAAGAACTGGGAACAATCGCGTGTCCCCGCTCACTAAAATACGCAAGAAATTTCTCTCTGATCTCACTGCCCGTCATTACCGTATATCTCCTTTATCTCCACCATGCCCGGCGGAGATCCCGTCATCGCAGGCATCTCCCATCTCCCTGAGCACGTCCAGTATCAGACCAACGGGGAATCCCCTTCCCGCAAGGGTTTGTGTCAATCGTCTCTTTCCCTTATATGAAAAGACCTCGCATGCAGGCTCACTGCGAAGTCTCTTTTCAACAAGATCTTGTATGGCGCATCGCTGGCCTTTTTCCTCCCGCGCCCCGGCGATAGCCTCCGCTATCAGGTCTATCGAGATTCCCTTCTCGCGAAGGCTTGCCTCTATCTTCCTGTCACCCCACAACCTATGGATAGCGAGGCTCTTCGCCCACTGCCCTGCAAAATTCCCGTCGTCCAGATAGCCAAGATCACAAAACCTGTCAATAACCTTTTTGATTACGGCCTCGTCAAAGCCCTTTTCCGCGAGCTTGGATCGGACCTCCGCCACACTTCTCCCCCTGTATGCAAGATATCGCAGCGCCTTTTTTTGCGCCTTCTCATACAAAGGATCATCCATCCACTACTCCGTTTCCTCCGCCTCACCCCTTTTCAGGCCGAACTTGTCTGAGACCTCCTCCAGCACCCGGGCCATGATATCGGGATTCTCCTTGAGAAACGCCTTGACGTTTTCTCTTCCCTGGCCTATACGTTCTCCTCCGTACGAATACCAGGCCCCCGCCTTTTCAACGATCCCGTTTTCGGATGCCAGATCGAGGAGATCACCCGCCTTCGATATCCCCTCTCCGAAGATGATATCAAATTCCGCTTCCCTGAAGGGGGGAGCAAGCTTGTTCTTCACCACCTTGACCCGGGTCCGGTTCCCTATGACATCCTGCCCCTGTTTTATGGCCGAGATCCTTCGGATGTCCAGGCGCATGCTCGAATAGAACTTGAGCGCGTTCCCCCCGGTCGTTGTCTCAGGATTGCCAAAGAATACCCCGATCTTCATACGCATCTGATTGATAAAGATGACCGTCGTCATGGTCTTGCCGATGGTTCCGGTCAGTTTTCTGAGCGCCTGCGACATCAGCCTCGCCTGAAGCCCCATCTGCGCGTCCCCCATATCTCCCTCGAGTTCCGAACGGGGCACCAAGGCCGCAACGGAATCTATAACGAGGACATCAACGGCACCGCTCCGCACCAACACCTCGGCAATCTCCAGTGCCTGTTCCCCCGTGTCCGGCTGGGATATGAGGAGGTCATCCGTATGCACACCGATATTGCGGGCATAGTTCACGTCCAGCGCGTGTTCCGCGTCTATAAAGGCCGCAAGCCCGCCTTTCTTCTGGGCCTCCGCAACGATGTGAAGGGCGAGTGTGGTCTTCCCCCCCGACTCGGGTCCGAATATCTCGACGACCCTTCCCCGGGGAACACCGCCGACACCAAGGGCGATATCAAGGCTGATGGAACCGGTCGGTGTGGCAGGGACATCGGAGATGAACTCATCCCCGCCCAGCCTCATGATGGAACCCTTTCCGAATTGCTTCTCAATCTGGGTTATAGCCAGATCCACAGCCTTTTCCCTATCTTCATTAGACCTCATAGTGACCTCCCCTTATCGGTATAACGTACCGCCCGTCAAAAATGTTAATATAGTTAAAAATTCAAAATTCAAAATTAATAATTGCCCATTACCCTGCCGAGTCTCCTCCGAAGGGAAACCGGGCGAGTTTCGTGTATACCGGACCCGTGGGTCTCAAATCGCTCTTGAAGAGTACCAATTCACCCGCCTCAAACCGGTGTGCGCTCAGATCTCCCGCCATCGCAAGCAGGTCTCCGGTTCCGGAGATTATCCCGCCGCGGTCCCGGGCCCTTCCCAATGTAAGATGCGCCTTGAATGGCCTTTTCTCTCCCGGGAAACCGCACTCCCTCTCCAGATCACTTTCAATCGCCTCCTGAAGGGCCGCCAGCCTGTCGATCTCTCCACCGACGCCAAGCCACAAGATCCTCGGCTTTTT
>JAFCZZ010000642.1 GCA_019314085.1 Deltaproteobacteria bacterium
ATAAGATAGGTTTCATGCTGACCTTCCCCGGAAGATTCATGGATCTTGAGCACATCCGAAAGGCCTTTTTCGCAAAACCGGAGCAGATAACCAGTCGCCTGCGAAGTGATTTCTCGATGGTGCTCAATCTCCTCCTGTCCCATACTCCCGAAGAAATCAGGGATGTCTTTGAACGGTCGCTGGCGGATTACCAACACCGGAAGAATCGGGGAGAAACAACACTCTGGAAGGACTTCAACCGTCACCTGGATTTTCTGAAGGTGGAGGGTTTTGTGGACACACAAGACCACCTTACGGAGGATGGCATCTGGGCCTCCCAGCTGAGGTTAGACCAGCCCCTCCTGATCGCGCAATGCCTGAGAGATGACGCCCTCCCCCATGACAGCGAGGCCCTCCTTGCCGCCGTTATTGCGCCCTTCGCCTATGACAGGAGTTCCACTCTCGTCATAAACAAGAGCTCGCTGCCGAAACGGCTAAAAAGGGCCTATGACCGGGTCGCCCGGGCCGCATCTCCCTTCTCGAAAAGGATGACGGAGGCGGGATTCGACACGGCTCCCCTCCCGCTCTGGGTCGCTGCGGCAATCTATGGATGGGCTTCGGGGGCACAGTGGGATCACATAATCCAGAGGTCAAAGATAGCGGACGGCGATCTTGCCATGCTGATATCGAGAACAGCGGACAGCCTCCATCAGATAGCATCCCTCAAAGAGACACACCCGCAGGCAGCCGCCCTTGCCGCCGCAGCACGGAGGGCCATTCTCAGGGAACCGGTCGTGTTCGATTGACGGAATGCTCGCAATTTGTCCCATGTTCATGATATTGACTTGACAACAGGCACCTTTGCATTGTATGTACCGCACCAATTGGTTCAGAAAGTGACTTGGCTGTAATCGTCGTTCTGATAATAACCTGCAAAGATTCCAATGCCCTAGCGTAGACTGTTCGAAACAAGGGGCGTGCTTTGTATGCAAGAGAGCGGTCTTCGTGCCGCATCATCATTAAAAAATGGAGGTAGTGTTCATGATTAAATCAAGACTGTGTGATCTGCTTGGGATCAAGTATCCCATTCTGCAAGCGGGGATGGGTCCCTTCAGCAACAACAATCTCTGTGTTGCCGCAGCTGCGGGAGCGCTGGGACTGCTTTCCACCAGCGGCCTTTTCAACAAAGAGACTCAGCCCAAGGTCTATAACGCCTTTTGCGACACCGGCGAGGCGAACCGTGACGACGATATGGCCACGGTGCTGGAAACGGTTCTGAAGCGAACCCATCGTCTGGTCAAAGACAAGGGCGGTGTATTCGGCCCGAACATTATGGTATCGGCGGAGCTCAAAGAATACTCGAAAATTATGATCGAAGCGGCCATCAAGGTACGGGAAGAAAATCCCGAGATGAACAATACCCTCAAGGTATATGATCGAAGCGGCCATCAAGGTACGGGAAGAAAATCCCGAGATGAACAATACCCTCAAGGTAATCTATACCTCCGCCGGTGACCCAATGGGCTGGGGAGACATGATCAAAGGGGCCGGGTTCACCTGGGTTCACATCGTTCCCTCCGTCAGAGCCGCTCAGCGCGCCAAGAAGGCGGGTGTTGACGTAATCGTCGCCTCGGGTCATGAAGGCGGCTTTCATACGCACTGGGAACCGCTTCACTCCATGGTACTTTTCCCCGCCGTTGTCGAGGCCGTATCCGATGAAAAGACCCTCGTGGTCGGTGGAGGCGGAGTCGGTGACGGCAAGAGTCTGGCAGCCTCTCTGGCTTTGGGCTGTGACGGGGTACTGATGGGAACCCGCTTCCTCGCGACACAGGAGAGCGATTTTCCCCTGCTCTGGAAGCAAGCCGTCGTGGACGCCAGAGACCGTGGCACCTTGGTCGCGCGTGGTTATGTGGGCCCGGCCCGGTGGTTGAGAAACGCCCGGAGTGAAGAGCACGCGATCAATACCCTGAAAAAGTCACCCGGCGTGTTCCTCGGGACGCCTGACAGCTATATGGACATGGAAGATACGTCGCTGATTGACTACGAGGACGAGTCAATTGATGCTGTATACGAGGGAAACAAGGAAAAGGCCATGATGGCCGGCGGCGAGGTTGCCCAGCGCATCAACGACATGCCCACGGTTGAAGACCTGGTCCAGAACATCGTGAAAGAAGCGGAAGAAACACTGGCAAACCTGCCAAAGAAATTTCTGGGATAGGAATAAACATCCGCAAAGAAAAAGCCGGAGGCGGTTATTTCGTCTCCGGCTTTTTATCGTCACATCGGCTCCCCTGAAATATCCGCTCACCTTTCCACCCATTCGATCCCAAATACAACGGCATTGCCGCCGTGGGGGGGCTACAATTCCCGTTTCATATTGATCCGGCCACTTCCAGGCACCTCAGGGAAGCATCGTTCCCCTATCCCGATAGCGTGCGTGCCAGGAGAATGCCTCATCGAGCAGCAGGGGGATGTGGCCGCCCGCCTTCTTCACCGCGCGGCGGTAGTAATCCCGCAAGGCATCCCTGTAAT
>JAFCZZ010000226.1 GCA_019314085.1 Deltaproteobacteria bacterium
CCCACAAAAATATTCTTTATTGTTTCTTTATTGTTTCTTTATTCTGTAAGGGCATTTTTAAACCAAAAATAACAGCCGAAATATCACCCGGTAATGGTAGTGCAATATCTCCTTCTTCGTTGATCATTCGCCATTCTCTTTCGTAAGACCAGCCCTTCCATTTTGTTAAAAACAGGTCATCATAAGAACGTTTCTTTCCCTCATCACTGAAAAGATCTACAATCGGATAATGACAAGTATAAACAGCAGGATTTGTCCTTTCTATATCTCCCAATTGATTCTGAGAACTGCGGACAAATTCAACACAGAATCCCTTATGATTATTGGTATAATGTGACCACATTAAAATATTATCGTTCAGTTCGCTCATACAGAACATACCGGAATTTTGTAGATCCTCACATAGTTTGTTGCGTATCACCTCCATGGCTTCACCTCGAGCGATCGGATCCGGGGAGGTGATTTCAAGCTTTTGGATCTGTTCTAATTTACGTTTCCTTTCGTGTGAAATACCCGGCTGATTTTTTAAGTCTTCAATCGCATAGACGAAATTACCCGAGTTCATATGGTTCTTAAGATCGATATCTAAATCAAAAGGATCATTCAAAGACGATGGTTTCGAAAACCATACCTGTTCATCTATAAGCACAGAGAGTGAATTACTGTTATACGGATAATATTTATAGAGATGAGTTATTTTGGGATATTCCATTAATGGTCCAATGCAACTTTCAAAAAATAGTAGCAGCGGTTATCCCTGCGCCGAATTGGGCCGCTTGCTTTAGATCAGAAACCATCCCCCCCAGAATGTAATAAAAACCATACACCCTGAAAATGTTTTGTCAAGAAACTTATATAGTTGAAGATTTACGTCGGGGATGGCGCCCCTTCAGGAAGAGGGCTGCTCCCATTTGTGGATGGCCTTCATCACCCTTAGCATCAGTCTGAAGGGTTTCGAGTTCGATTCTGTCAGATTGATGGACCCCGCCATGTACAGATCCAGATCCTCGCAATAGTACAGGAACGAGCCGGTAGAACCCGAATGGCCCCACAGCGGCGGCATTTTCGCCACGATATTGATGAACCGGGGCAGCGCGAAGTACATCGTCCCGTACCCGTATTGAAGGGGAAAATGCAATTTGTGCCAGTCGTGCATCAGCTTCAGCGTGTCTTTCCTGACAAGTCGCCCTTCATTGAGGGCCTTCAAAAAGACGATACATTCTTCCGCCGTGGAAACGATCCCGGAGCGGCGGACGGAGCGAGCTGGGGTTCGGACCGGCCGACCAACCAGGTATGCGTAAGACCCAGGGGACGGAAAAAATACTCCTCGCACACGACGTGAAGCGGCCTGCCGGTCACCGCCTCGATGATCTTCCCCAGCAGCTGAAAATTTGTGTCCGAATAGGAGGCGTCCGTACCCGGCGGAAAATTGGGTTCCAGGACGTCCCGCGCCCGTTCGATCGTCTCATCTACCGTCCATGCGCGTTCCGGCTCCTCCATGATCAAGTCGAAGAGGTTCTTTCCCCCCTTCGGCTTCTCGGTATAGTAATCCGCTATACCCGAGGTGTGCGACAGCAATTCTTTTATGGTGATCTCGCGGGAATAATCCTTCCCCTCATACACATGGATACCACCGATAAGCCCATCCGGAAGATATCTTGGCATAGGATCATCCAGCGAGAACGCGCCCTCTTCGTACAATCGCATGATTGCCGTGGCGGTATAGAGCTTTGTGATGCTGGCAATGTAAATGGGGGTATCCGTGGTCATCAGCACCCCACCCGCCCGGCTGGCGATTCCGGCCGCGCCCGACCAGGAGAAAGAGCCGTCACCCTTCACCACGGACAGGACACAGCTTCGGACCGACTCGTCGTTCTCCACCAGGTCGGAGACCAGGTATGCCATCTCCTGATTTACCGTATCAAAAGATCGGGATGAACATCCCAGCAGTGCCACGCACAGCCCCGCCGCTATAATCATGATCAGGATCGTGGGCGCTGTAGGTATCCGTTTTGATTTTTGCCTTTCCATACGATCGAAGATTTCAAGCACGGAATATTACCCCATAACCTTTGGCCTATGAAGAATAACGGCTACTTTTCTCGCCGCATCGTGCTGTCTGGTTTGGATCGGGGACTATTCCCCCAGAATGTAACAAAAACCATACACCCTGAAAATCGTTTGTCAATAAATTTTCTATAGTTGACGATTCGTTTTGACGATATATGGAGAGTACGGCATCACCCGGGCGGATATCGTCGGGTGACGATTTTCCAGTGCTTCGGCGACAGTCAGGGGGAAAACCGTGCAGACACGCCCCGTTTCCGAAAGTCAGGCTTGTCTGTCTCCCCGGCACGTGTTATAGGGGCCCTGTCCGTTCCCCACAGGGAAACATCGCGCGCGGGATACATCAGAAAGGCTCTCATGCTTCACGAATGCGGCGACAATCTGTTTCTCATCGATCTTGACCAGCCCCGGGAGGGTTTCCGCTACTTCATCAACAGCTGGGTGCTCCTCGAAAAGGGTGGGGCCATCCTCATTGATCCCGGCCCCCGGTCGACCATCCCCGTTCTGAAAGAGGTCCTCAGGAAGCTGGGTGTCAAAAAGATAGCGTATATCCTGCTGACGCATATCCATATCGATCATGCCGGCGGCGCGGGACTCCTGATGGACGACTACCCCGAAGCGACAATCATCTGTCATCCGAAGGGCATCGCGCATGTGGTGCATCCGGAAAAACTGTGGAAGGCATCACGGCAGGTCCTGGGGCCTGTCGCCGAGCTGTACGGAGAGATCGCCTCGATTTCCGAGGAACGCATCGCCTTTCGCGACACCATCGAATGGGAAACCGGACCGATCAGGGTATTGCAGACGCCGGGGCACTCACCCCACCACCTGTGTTTCCTCAAAGGGGACTGTCTCTTCGCGGGCGAAACCGCCGGCGTCACCTGTCCCGTCGGGGAGGGGCTGTACCTGCGCCCCGCCACACCGCCCGTCTTTAACCTCGAGATACAACGCGACTCGTTTGAGAAGATCGCGTCGCTCGACATCTCAACGATCTGCTTCGCACACTACGGACTTCGGCGCGACCCTGAAAACCTGTTCCGGCATGCCCGCGCGCAGATCCCCCTCTGGCTCGCCATTATGGAAACGCATCTTCTGAGGAAAGGAGATTTCCGTGAGGAGCGCGTCTTCAACGACATCCTCGCTCAGGATCCCTGCATGCGAAGCTACCACCTCCTCCCGGACGACATCCAGGTCAGGGAGCGGGAATTCATCTCCAACAGCATTCGCGGGATGGAAGGCTATCTCCTGAAACAGAGGGCAATGACTGAACATCCTCCGCGGCACGCCCCCGCCGCCTCTTCTTTATGACTTGCAATACCAACCGTACAAGCTATACTGATCACTACATTTTCGATCTTTCCCCGCTTTACCGACCGCGGCCGGATTTTCAGCGCAGGACACCTCCAACCTCCTTCCCGTAACAGATATGACAGCGGGGCCAACACCGACCGTAGTGCGTGCAGATGGATACGATGCGGAACATATCCATAGCGATACTGGTATTTCTCCTCGCCGCCATACCGGCAGGGAGCGCGTCCGCCCAAGAGCCGGACGAGGCGACCTTTACAGCAATGCGCGAGCGGATGGTCAAGCATCAGATCGCCCGGAGGGAGGTCAGAAACCGGGAGGTCCTCCGAGCGATGAACACCGTCCCCCGCCACCTCTTCGTCCCGAGGGTGCTCCTGGACGAGGCCTACGACGACACCCCCCTCCCCATCGGCTACGGGCAGACGATCTCCCAGCCTTACATCGTGGCGTACATGACACAGATCATCAAGGTTAACAGGGGGGACACGGTCCTCGAGATCGGGACGGGGTCGGGGTACCAGGCGGCGGTCCTCTCGGCCGTCGCGGAGAAGGTCTACACGATCGAGATCATCCCGCAGCTCGCGAAGTCGGCGGGACGCCGGCTGGAGGAGCTGGGGTACGACAACGTCACGGTCAGGCACGCCGACGGCTATTACGGCTGGGAGGAGCACGCCCCCTTCGACGCGATTATCGTCACCGCCGCAGCCGGCCATATCCCGCCGCCCCTCGTGAAACAACTCAAGCCGGGGGGGAGGATGGTGATCCCGGTCGGCGGCCCCTTCATGGTCCAGAGCCTCGTCCTCGTGGAAAAGGACAGTGCCGGGAGGATCACCACCCGGAACCTGATGGCGGTGCGCTTTGTCCCCTTCACCGGGAGGCACGAATAGCCCATGGCACCCTGCCCGTCCATCAGGAGAATCCAGATCGTGGTCTTCCTCGTATCGGCCGCCCTGATCGCTTACGAGATTCTCCTCTTCAAGCTCTTCGCCATCCGCTATTGGCACCACTTCGCTTACCTGATCGTCAGCGTCGCCCTGCTCGGCTTCGGCGCGAGCGGCACCTTCATCTTTCTCTTCCGCACGGGGCTGAAACGACATTTCCAGATGATTCTGTACCTTGCCCCCTTCCTGATGGTCATCTCCATCTGGGTCAATATCTTTCTGGGCCGCCTGATCGCCTTCAACCCGCTGATGATCATCTGGCAGCCGCGCGAGGCCGTCAGTCTTCTCGCTCTCAGCCTCGCCCTCCTGATCCCCTTCTTAATCGGCGCCGTGTGCGTGGGGCTGAGCCTCTCAGTGTGCACCGGCGAGATCCACCGGATCTACTCCGCCAACCTGGCCGGCTCGGGGGTCGGAAGCCTCCCGCTCTTGCTGACCTTCTTTCACCTGGGCCCCCATGAGATCATCCTGATCATCTCCCTGATCGCCCTCTGCGCGACCTTCGCCGCGGCAGGGCGCGTCCGGACTGCTATCTCGGCAATCGCGCTGGTCGCGACGGTTTTCCTCTACCTCATCTTCCTGCACGGCAGGCCGGTGGAGATGAGCGGGTTCAAAGACCTTTCCATTGCCCGGAACCAGATGGGGGCCAAGATCAAGGCGGAGGCATTCGGCCCGTTCGGCCTCGTCACCGTCCTGGACAGCCCCGCCTATCACTACCTCCCCGACCTGAGCCTGAACTGCCCCTTCGACCTGCCGGAGCAGAAGGGCCTCTTCCTGAACGGCGACATGGCGGGGGCAATCAACGTGGCCGGCGGCGATATGGGCTTCATGAAGTGGCGCACCACATCCCTCCCCTACCGGCTCCTGAACAGGCCGTCGGTCCTCATCATCGGCGGGGGCGGAGGCACGGAAAGCCTGAACGCGCGGCACCACGGGGCA
>JAFCZZ010000227.1 GCA_019314085.1 Deltaproteobacteria bacterium
GATCTCCAGGGCCCGTACCAGTCCTTTGAACCTTCCGAAGAATTTCCGAAAGTGGACATGATACTGCACAAACCTGTCAAGGCGGACGATCTCGTACAACACGTAGAAAGCCTGTTAAGGTAGACGCCCATGTCGCATGAAACCCAAGAGGGGCTTGTCCTTATCATTGATGATGAGGAGACGATTCGGGACGGCTGCAGGCAGGTCCTTGAAAAGTCCGGCTACGTTGTTATTACTACGGAAGACGGGCTGGAGGGGATCAGGATTGCCAGGGGAAAGCGTCCCGAGCTGGTCTTCGTAGATCTGAACCTGCCCGGCATGTCGGGTCTGGAGGTGATCGACATTCTGTTGGAGGATATCCCCCATATCGTCCTGGTTGTCATTACCGGCTATGCGTCCATTGTTTCTGCGGTGGAGTCCATGAAACGGGGGGCATATGATTATCTCCCCAAACCCTTTACCCCCGATCAGCTGAGGGCCGTCACGAAGAGGGGGCTTGAACACCATAAACTTACCATAGAGGCGAAGAGACTGCGGGACGCGGAGGAGAAGATGACAAGGGATTTTATTACCTTCGTCAGTCATGAGATGCGTTCTCCCCTGGTTACCGTCCAGCAGAGCATCGAATCACTCAAGGTGGTGGCTGGTGATTGCCTGAGCGACGAGGCAAATGATATTATAGGACGATGTGAAAAACGGATTCGGAACTTGGAGGATCTTGTGGAGCACTGGCTGAATATACGTCAGATAGAGGCGGGGACCCTGATACGGGAAAAAGGGATCCTTGACCTCTCCGCCGTTGTCATGCGAAGTATAGAGGATATGGAGCCGCTGTGTGAAAAGAGAGAGATTACATTAGAGAGAGACATTTCGAAAGATCTGCCCATGATAACCGGAGACGGGGAAAGTCTGGTTCGGGTCTTTGTGAATATTATCGGGAACGCGACGAAGTATACTCCTGCCGGAGGCAGGATATCAGTACATGCCGGATATGATGATCACTACGTCACGGTCACCGTGTCCGACACCGGGAGAGGGATACCCAAAGACAAGATTCCCTTTATCTTTGAGCCCTTTTACCGGGTAAAGGAAACGGGAGAGCAGTTGGAGGGCTCCGGTCTGGGGCTTACCTTTTGCAAGCGGATCATGGACGCCCACAATGCCAAGATAACCGTTTCCTCCGAGGAGGGCAGGGGGACAACCTTTATGCTGAGGTTTCCGCAGTAGTGTCGATAGACGGTCTTTTGCGGAAGAGAGAAGGATGATCTCTCGGCCGGTCTCAGCGATGCATTCACGGGACGGATTATGAAGTGTTACGACGAAGACTACTATGAGCGGCACGAGGATGATACGCCTGACAGGTGTTTCCTGTGCCGGGAGTTGTCTGAGGGGTTGTCGGTTGTCCGACATATCGAGAGCATGAAGATGGTGCACCTGTGTGCCGATTGCATGACGGACAGGATGTCAGAATACCTTCTCGACAATACGAGGACCTGGAAAGGTACAGTGGGGAAGGATGAGGTGGATGAGGCCCTGAGGAACTTTAAAAAGAAAAAGGGGGAATAACAACTAGTTGCGCCGTCATTCCCCCCTCTGATCTTTTTCCCTTAGGCAAATGCCGCTGATGTCGCGATCAACAATCCCGCGGCGAAGACGACTATTCCCAAGCCTGCTCCTCCTGCCGTAGCCAAGATGGGGGCCAGTCCAAACAAAAGAAACCCAAATGCGCATCTTCCTTCTCTTCCGTCCATGATATTCTCCTTAGTCCTCAATCTTTTTGACACTGACGGCCGATATAACGAATCGTGTCTTTGTCAGCGGATATTTCATCACGATCCCAACCGTCTCCACCCTGTCTCCGACCACTACCTTGTTTGCGGGTGCGGTGAACATGATGACTCGTATCTGCGCCGTCTCGTCTTTAATATGAAAGTGAGGCCTGTTGAGCCACCTGAAACTGATCTTTTGAACCTCACCCGATATTCGTACAACATCTCCGACCATTGCCGGGCCGATCTTCCCTATCGTGCAGCCCCGCGCCTGTGTGTTGAACTGATCGTCCGCCTGCGTAAAGCTCCTGCGGCTCATCCACGCCAAGGCCATGGGGATGACCAGCAGCAGGATCAGACCGGGGATGGCATACAGCAGAAAGCGCGAATCACCCGTCGAGGTGTAGTGAAGGGCTACCGCCGCCGCACATATGATGAATGCCACCCAGGCCAGTGCTGACATCTGTCTCCTCTACTCCGCGGGCAAATCCTTTCTGAACATCAGGAAGTATGTAACCCCGATGAAAAGAAAACCGCCGAAGATATTTCCTACCGTGACGGGTATCAGATTCCAGAGCCATATGTCGGACCAGCTCAGTCCTCCGTTGGCAAGGAGAAGCCCGCCCTTTTTAGCTATAACGGCCGGATACCAGTCCATCAGAAACTTTCCTGAAGGAAGAAAATACATGTTGGCCACACAATGCTCGAAACCGGACGAGACGAAGGCCATGATCGGAAACCAGACACCGAAAAATTTTCCGATCACGTCATCTGCCGTAATGGCGAGAAGGATGGCGATGTTGACCAGAAAGTTACAGCCGATGGCCTTCATGAAACAGGACCACAGACCTGCGGCCCCAACGGCCTTGTATCCAAGAACCTTTCCTGCCGCTATGCTGACCGCGGTCATGCCGAACGCGTTGACCGCCATGGTGCCGTCGGCCTGTCCGCTCACGAAGGGACCTACCGTCATGAGATACGCATAAGCAAGCGAGCCTACCAGGTTTCCTATGTAGACCCATACCCAGTTTCTCATGACCGCACCCCACGTGATCTTCTTCATCATCGCGGCCATGGGGACGATCATACAGTCACCGGTAAAGAGTTCCATACCGGTCAGGACTATGGCTATCAAGCCGACGGGGAATACGGCGCCGCCGATGAGTTTCGCAATTCCCGGTGTTGCCACGCCCGTTATGCAGATGGTGCACAGTGCGCCTCCGATGGCGATGTAGGCACCCGCCATAAAGCCTCGGAGCAGCAGGTTGAAGATTGAAAGTTTCGCTTTGCCGACTCCCGCATTACCAACAAGAGCGACCATTTTTGTCGGGGGGTTAAAAGCCATAAATTAATACCTCCTCCATTCATAAATTTTTAATGTGCCAGGCCCGCCCCCTGCGGACCGTCTATTCAGTTTCCGTAACAACCGAGTCGGATCAAAACGCACCCAGACCTCCTCTCATTGCTCAGAGATCAATACGTGCGTGGATACAATGGTTGACTACTAACCCCGATAAACGGGATAATTTCTAACTTACTAACTTGCGAAGGCCTCTTTGGCCTCCTTTTTCCAGATACACAGTAGCTTTCCGCCATGGGCCTGGCACTGGGCCAGTTCCCATTCGCTCTCCACCTCCTTGTCGAGGATCCCTTTAAACGAGTCCTGATCACCCGGTATGCCGTCAACGATACAGACTCCCACATCATTGCAGGAGATGGACTCGGGTGGAACAACGCTGTCCAGATCAACGATACTTGTCTTGTACTTCCATCGTGGCATGATTATACCTCCTTAACAAATGGTTAGAGTATAAACACTATGCCGCTTCGACCTTCACCGCGCAGACCTTGTATTCAGGAATCTTTCCTATAGGATCGAGCGCCGGGTTGGTCAGAAGATTCACGGCGGCTTCACTGAAATGGAAATTCATGAAGATCGTGCCCTCGGGCGGGGTCTCGATCACGCTGGCCTTTACCTTGAGACTGCCGCGTCTCGATGTAACCGTTATGAAATCTCCATCCTTAATTCTCAGTTTCTCTGCGTCTGTGGGATTGACCTCCGCCAGGCTCTCCGGATATTTCTCAACGAGGCCCTCGCTCCTCCGTGTCATGGTTGCCGTATGGAAGTGATAGAGGACGCGCCCGGTCGTGAGGAAGAACGGGTATTCCTTATCCGGCATCTCCTCCGACGGCCGGTAATCGATCGCGGAAAAAAGCCCCAATCCTCTGCTGAACTTGTCTTTATGCAGGTATTTCGTCCCCGGATGCTCTGTATTGGG
>JAFCZZ010000228.1 GCA_019314085.1 Deltaproteobacteria bacterium
CATATAGGAAGGAAGAAAAAGATCGTACCTGCTTTCAATCTCGCTGATACCCGGGCGGTTGTCTCCCTCGATCCGTTCCGGTGGCTCGCTTTCGGGCCAGTCCAGCACGACCTCTCCTTTCAATGCCCGACGGAGCGCATAGAATGCTTCCGCTCCGGTCATCAGAACTGCCCGGCATTCGCCCGACGCGAGCGAACGGGCGGCCCTGTTGACCAGGACCTGGGGTGTGTTGCCTCCAACGGCGGTATAAAACTTCTCCCGGGGGGCGATGCCCAGCCGCTCGGCGAGCATTCCCGGTACGTCACGATAGGGCCATTGAAAGAGATTTACGACGTATGCCCTATCGATAAGATCCTCCAGCCTCGGAGCGCCTGAATCACTCAGGGCCCTTCGGCTCGCTTCGACCATCAACCCCAGCGGGTCAAGGGGTTTCGCGACGTCTTTTTCCTGTCTGTACTGGGCCGCACCAACGAGGATTGGGATTTTCGATTCTTCCAGACTGTCACCACCTGTGAAAAAATTACCGCCGCCCGGATTATTATTTCGCCTCCATACTTTTGCCGGAGATCGGTTGATAATCGCCTTGTTATAGGCGGCGAAGATATCTCCTCTGGAGAGAATGCCGATGATCCTTCTGTGGAATTCTGTAAATTCCGGGTACAGTATATCTATTTTCCAAAGAAAAGAGGCAACAATATGTATAATGTCCCCCGAATACCCAGCATAAGGCACGGCAGCTTTTTACCGTCGGCCTTAATGCTGTTGTTATGCCATACTCTTGAAAATCTTCGGTTGGACTAACTCCATTATGATATCTTGTCAAGATATATTACAATGAGATTTCCAAAGGGTATCGAATTTTTCCCGAAACGATTCCGAGGACTGGTAGATGTGCGCAATGATTATACCTTGAAATATACCGAGAAAATCCTGGGAAGGAAAAACCAAAGGAATCTTTCCTAAAAGCAATAAAACACTTATCTGCATGATTCATATAGATCACATCCCGAAATAAACAACAGAAAAATACCATTACGATGGGAAGCATCCCTATATTTTGATTTCATCAACCAGCACTGTGATATATTCTTTTTGAGGTTTTCGCTTGACGAACTTAAATGTATAGGTATACTTGAAAGAATTGTCCATCGACAGCTGTCAGATCCTGGCGTGAAGATCCTTCACGCTCGGATCCTGATCAACCTTCCCGCTCCTGCTGGAAACATCTGCTGCATGGCTCCACAAGCTGTCTCTTCTACTTCGTGATCCGGCTCAAACCTGGTAACCTTGGGGGAGCTCAACGTATGTCACTGTCCGGTTTTGCACGACCATCTCTCTTTAATCTGCATTGGAAAAATGATTTAAACTTAAAAGAACGTTGTGTCTGTGATTAATGTGGTGTTTTTTTAATTCATTTTAAATCATGTAAAGGGGGGAATTATGGGATTTTCACTGCTTATCACCATGCTGGCCTTGAAATTCAAAAAGGCGTCAAAGTCAAACAAGGACTTCCGAAAATTCCTTATGGGCCATGAATGTAGCGTTGTCATTAAAACAAAGGACGGCAAAAGAGGCAAACGATTCATCTTCAAAGACGGCACGTTTTCATCGGACACGGTGCTGGACGAGTATAACGCGGCGATGATCTGGAGTGACGCAAAGGCGGGGGTTAAAGGTCTTAAGGCTGGAGAAGACGGAATCCAGGAGGCTCTCCAGAACCATCTTGTCAGCATTGACGGCGAGATACATTCTTTCACCTGGTTCGGCGCCGCGATTACGTTTGTCATGACATAGGACCGTTCGCGCGCGCGTTTTTTTTGCGCGCCGCCTAATGGCGGACTCCATCGCCAACATCAAAGGTAAGGGGGGAGACATGAGTTACTGGTCACATGAATATCTGCTCAGAAACTGGGGCGGGCCCATGGTGCAGGCCGAGTTTTTGAAGGAAGTCCAGAAGCCCTTTTTCGTCCCGCGAATATTTTCCGGGCTCAATCTTTTTCTTGATGAGGCGGGCCTTATACCCGACGCGGTCGATCTGGTGGCTAAAGAGTGCAAAACTAAAAAGGCTTTTCTCGTAACCGACGAGTACGCGGTTCGCTTTGCCCCGAAGGTTATGAGTCCCTATGAAAAAAGGCATGGCATCAAATTCGAGGTCTGGGCCAAGGCCCAACCCGACGCTCCGATTGATACCGTAAGGGAATGTGCCCAAAAGATGAGAGAGTTCGGCCCCGACCTGATCTTTGCTGTCGGCGGCGGCTCATCGATCGATACCGCCAAGGGCGCCTGGCTCCTCTATGAACATCCCGATGCCAATATCGAAATCCTGAGCCCGCTTGTGCCCCTGAGCCTGCGGAACAAGGCCAAGTTGGTTGCCGTCCCGACAACAAGCGGGACCGGTTCCGAGGTTACGGGTATTGCCGTCATCTCTTTCCCCGATGGCGTGAAGCTCGGTACGGGCGGCGCCTTGCCGGAATTCGTTCCCGACTTTGCCCTGCTTGATCCGACATTTACTGTTGGAATGCCGCCGGAACTCACTGCGGGAACAGGCGGCGACGCATTGACCCATGCCGTCGATGGTTTTATGGCTCCCCGGGCAGATGAATTGAATCAGGCGATTGCCCTCAAGGTCATCAAAATGGTCTTCGAGTGGTTGCCCAAGGCATACAAAGATGGCAGTGACCTCATGCCCAGGATCAAGATGCAGCAGGCGGCTATGATGGCGGGGATTCCCCTCTCCAACGCCGGTTCCGGAATTTCGCACGCCCTTGGGCATACCATCGGCGGTCTGTATCACATTCATCACGGCGCCATGGTTCTGCTGTTCCTCCCCTACGAACTTCAGATCTATTCAAAGGCAACGGATCGACACCTTGAAATATGCGATACGCTGGGCATCCGGGACACCAGCTCCGATGCGAAAAGTCTCTCCAATCTCATCGAAAAGATTCGGGGCCTGATGTCCGAGTTGAAGCTCTCGGTGAGTCTTAAAGATGCCGGTGTCTCCAAAGGTGATTTTGAAGGGAACCTTGAGTCCATCCTTGAGCAAACACCGACAGATCCAGCCTTTTATTTTGGGTGGTTTGATCTGACACGGGAACAGTTAATGGACGTGTTTTCATGCGCCTATGAAGGTACATTGCTGGATATGAATTCAGAGATATGGAGGTAATCCCATGAAAGGATATTTTGGTAAATTCCTGAAGGTAGATCTGACAAGCAAGACCATAGAAGACCTTCCCATCAGCGACGATGATCTGAAGAAATATGTCGGTGGATCGACATTGGCTGCTAAGATCATATATGACTATGTAAAACCGGAGATGGACCCGCTGGCACCGGAGAGTCCGCTGGTCTTTGCCGCCGGGCCCTTTATCGGTTCCAATATTCCCATGGTCAGCCGGGCGGCAGTGTGCGGTATAGCCCCAAGCGGTGTCTGGGGTGAGTCGACAACGGGCGGAACCTTTCCCTTCCGTCTCAAAGGCACCGGCTATGACGGAATACTGATAACCGGCAGGGCCGCTGCGCCGGTCTATCTCTTTGTGAAAGAGGGTACGGCACAGATCAAAGACGCCGGCCATCTGTGGGGCAAAGATACCTATGAGACGCAGGAACTGATCGATGAAGAGGTAAGAAAAAAGGCCTCAACGGCCTGTATCGGCATAGGTGGAGAAAAATTAATCCCATACGCCGGCATCATGAACGACGAAGGCAGAACCGCGGGAAGATGCGGTATGGGAGCGCTGATGGGCTCGAAGAATCTCAAGGCCGTCGTGGTGTCCGGAAACCGGAAGGCCGAGTTTGCGGACGGCGAAGGCCTGAAGACCCTTGTCGACGAGGTCCTTGACTGCATCAAGAGTACCGCTAACACAAATGGGTACAAATTGTACGGGACGAACATGTATATCGATCTGGGTATGCGTCTGGGAGACGTGCCCACCAAGTATTTTACCAAAAGCATTTTTCCCGTTGAGAAACTGCACGGCCCGGCCTTCAGGACGCGCTATAATATGACAAACTACGCGTGCAGGGGCTGCCCGATCGGATGCAGGACATAAAAAGGGTCGATGGACCCGAATACGAAACCGTGGCCGCCTTCGGGCCGCTCTGTATGAACTTCGATATCGATACCGTGGTCAAGGCAAACCATTTTTGTAACATGCATGGGATCGATACCATGTCTTCCGGCGTATCCATCGCCTTTGCCATGTATCTGTATGAGAAGGGAACTCTCACAGAAGAGCAGGCGGGTATGGAAATCAAATGGGGGGACGGCGCCGTCATCCTCAAACTGCTGGATATGATCGTCAGGCAGGAGGGCATCGGCGTTGTCCTGTCAAAGGGTGTCAAAGAGATGGCAGTCGCGTTCGGAGCGGACCCTGAAGATGCGGCTCAGGTAAAGGGTCTGGAATTCCCGATGCACGATTCGCGGGCGTATCAGGGCGCGGCGCTGTCGTATGCGGTCGGTCCCCGGGGAGCCTGTCATTTGAAAGGCTGCTTTTATAACTTTGATGCCCCGGGAGGCAAAAACGGTCTGGAACTGGGGATCACCTTTTCCGACAAAAACGATCCCGCGCAAAAGGGAGCCCTGACCGCGAAGATGCTTCATTTCTGCGAACTTTTCAACAGCTTCACCCTGTGCCAATTTTCACCGATGCCGGCTCCGATGATTGCCCGGGCGCTGGCGGCTATTACCGGCACCCCCTTCAGCACCATGGATCTGCTCACATTCGGCGAACGGTCCCTTAATCTGAAGAGGGCCATCAACAACAGGCTTGGTGTCACACGAGCGGATGACAAACTGCCGAAAATTGTCCGGCAGGCGCTCAAGGAGGGAGCAACGGCGGGGATAGAGCCCGATATGGACTTGATGCTGAAGGAATTTTATGAAGTGAGCCACTGGGACTGGGAAACGGGCAAGCCGGCACGGGGAAAGCTCGTCGAATTGGGGCTTGATCAGCCGGTTAAGGACCTCTGGGATACGGCAACCAGCGCCCCGTAACGGGTGAGCGATAACGGCACGTGTACCCGTGCCGGGGGGCCAGAAAATAAAAAGCCCGACGCATCCAAAGTGACGGGTTCCTTTATCTTGTCTGTGAAATACCTGCGCCAGTGTCTTGGAGAAGAAGGAGCAGATGAGGACCAACCCAGCTGCTCGGCGCTTTATCCCCATTTTGCATTTACTATTTTCTTGACATGCAAATTCATTGCTGTTCACATTGCCGGCATCGAAAACAATATTTTATCAAAATATATATCATCCATTACACCCAATACCTTATCGAAGCATGGTGCGGGTTTATCAATCGAACTGAAAGGGAGGCACAGGTATGAGCCAAATAGAGACCGAGGTCCTGATTATCGGTGGCGGGGTTGGCGGCGCTGCCATAGCCAGAGAGCTATCCAGG
>JAFCZZ010000229.1 GCA_019314085.1 Deltaproteobacteria bacterium
CCAGTACCGACCGGCAAAAAAAATGCTGCGAGTCCTTGACCATGTGGCGATCTTCTTCCTTATCGCTGGCACGTATACCCCCTTTCTCCTGATCAGCATGCACGGCACGCTGGGATGGTCTTTCTTCGGGGTGATCTGGGGACTGACCGCAGTCGGGATTGTCATCCAGCTCTTTCTGCTGCCCCGAAACCATGGCACACTGACGGTCGTCCTCTACAGTGCCATGAGCTGGCTGATCGTCCCCGTCATCAGGCCGCTGATCGCCGCCATACCGCCGATCGGGTTTGTGTATCTGTTCGCGGGCGGTCTTACCTATATCCTCGGTATCGTCTTCTACGCGTGGAAGACTTGTCGGAAGTATCTTGCACTTCTTTTCAGTCTTCTACTCGGTGATCCCCTCCATCGCCTGAAGCAGAAACACGCCCTGACAACCACCGCGCCTCAGTGCGCCTGCAGTAATATATGAAACGCTGTACTTTACGCATGCCCTCTGATAGATACAGACCATTTATAAATATGTTCAGGTAAGGAGAATGCTATGAGTGAACGAATGAAAGGAAAGACGGCAGTTATAACGGGCGGAACCAGCGGTATCGGTGAAGCGGCCGCTGAGGTGTTCGTGGCGGAAGGCGCCCGGGTGATCATCGCCGGACGGTCGGAGGAAAAGGGGAAGGATCTCGCCGACCGGCTGGGGGGAAACGCAATCTACCAGCGCGCGGACGTCATGCGCGAAGAAGACATCCGGGATCTGATCCAATCGGCAGTGGACCGCTTCGGTCGATTGGACTGTCTCTTCAATAACGCGGGCGGGCCAAGCCGGGGGACACTTGAGACGGTGACGCAGGAGGACTTCGATTACAGCATGCACCTGCTGCTGGGAAGCGCTGTCTTCGGTATCAAGCATGCCGCACCGATGATGAAAGAGCAGGGTTCCGGCAGTATCATCAATACCTCCAGCGTCGCGGCGTTCCGCAGCGGACAGGGGCAATACCTCTACTCGGTGGCGAAGGCGGCGGTCACCCATCTTACACGCCTGTGCGGCCTGGAACTGGGGCCCTTCGGCATTCGCGTCAACTCCATATCGCCGGGCGCAATCGCCACGCCGATATTTTGGGGAGGATCGGAACGATTCAATACCCTCTCTCAGGAGGAAAACGAGCGAAAGATGGAGAAGCTGAAAAAGAGCCTGGCAAAGGCGACGCCCCTGCCGAGGGCCGGTTTCGCCGAGGATATCGCCTACGCGGCACTGTATCTGGCGAGCGACGAAGGAAGCTTCGTTAACTGCCAGGACATCGTTGTAGACGGCGGGAGAACCACCATGTTCAACGAACCGTCATAGCGAGGTGGACAAAATCGCCATTGACAAAAACTGAAAGCTGCTGATACGTATATCAGGCACTAAAGTACTCGGCACCGTAGAGATAATCAAGAAGATGCCCGTCTGTCTGGGCTGACAGCGGGCCACTGAAGAGGCTTTTCCCGGACACCGAAAAGCCTGGAATACACGGAGGCGGGTCTTGCAACGCCGGCGAGACCTGTCCTCTTTTTCGATCAATTTCGAATCCGTCCTCCATCTCCCTGCCGGAACCCTTCACCTTCCATTTTCTCTGTTCATGAGCGCCACTCCTACATATAGATACGATAATTAAGGGGGAAGTATGAAATCAAAGGAAAGGGAATTACAGGAGCGGCTTGATGCATGCAAACGGGAGAAGAAAGAGCTGGAGCGGAAGCAGAAGAAAATCATAGTAGAGCTGGAAGAGAAGATACGACTCATGGAGTCACGAAACCTGAGTCTGAAGAAATATTCCAGCGGGCTGCAGGAGGAACGGGACGAACTGCAGGAGGAACGAAATGAACTGCGGCAAAGGGTGGAAGCCCTGAAAGATGAAAGAGCCGAACATTAAATCTCTCCGGGCGGGTTTCTGCGGCAGGATATCCAGAGAATCCCTCACATCTCAAGGACCGAGCCCACCAGGTTCTCCGTCGTGTACTGACCGTTCGTAAGCCGGGCGAATTCATGCTCACCCCTGAAGATATCCCCCATGATCTCTTCCACGGTATATCCCTCCCCCTTCCGACTTTTCGCCCGTGCCGCAAGGTCTTCCAGATACCCGATGCACCCATTGAGGGCATTCCTCCCGTCCTCGATGATCTTCCCCACTGATGTAAAGAGGATAAGCCTCTCCGTTTCAAGATCGACAAGCCGTTTCATCGACCGCACGGTCTGCCCCATATCCTCCTCCGGTCTGACAAACTTCAGTGTCTCCCGTGAAAATATGTCGCCGGAGAAACACCAGCCTTTCTCCCTTTCGAAAAGGCACACATGCCCCGCGCTGTGGCCGGGAGTTTCTATCACCTCATACCTGAATCGCCCCGTCTCGACTATCTCCGGTATCGGTTTCGCATCGGTCGGCACGGGATGGCCCCAGACCATCTCCTGATAGGGGTAAAGGGATGCCTCCTTCCCTATCAGGGGGATGGATTCGGGATGTGCGTACAGGTCTGCCCTGAACATCTCTTTGATGAGGTGGTTCCCCCCGATATGATCCTCGTGAAAATGGGTATTGACGATTGTATCTATTTTTTTGCCCCTGAGGTACGCGACCAGTTCCTTCGCCGTATAGCTACAGCCCGTATCTATCAAGAGGCCGTCCACAAGGTAGGCACAGACCCAGTATGTCGGCACGCCGTCTATCACCCGGCTCATCCTGATCTGAAGCACATCCTCAAACTGACTGGTTTCGATCATTCTCCCCTCCCCTACCGACACTGCCGCAGGCATTCCCCGTATGAGATGTCACCCCTGCCCGATCCACAGACTATATAGCATACTATGCCCATACCGAGTCGATAATTAGTCTCTCCAAGGGTCTAAAAACGTGCACGGATTATGGCGCACCACAGGGGTGCCATCCAAGTGACGCGGCGAGACTCCGTTTTCACCAGCTTAATCGGACAGCTGTGGCCTGCCCACCGCATTCTACACCAAGGATGAACGCGCATGAAGCACCCGAAGTATAACCGAAACCATATTAAAGGAGGAGATTTTTGATGAAGAAGAAACGTTTCATTGGGGCAACGGTTTTTTTCGTTGTTGCGTGTCTAACCGCTTTCTGCTCACCGGCTATCGCCAAGGAATTTACCCTGGGGAATCTTGCTAATATAGAAGCCCCCCTGGTGAAAGTACGGGTGGCATTCATGCAGGAGGTATTCAAGGCCCGCAGGTATGATCTAACCGTCAAGACGATGCCAGCACTGCGATCGATAGAGGCCGCCAACGGGGGGCAGACAGACGGAGACCTGCTGCGGCAGAGCGTAATGGACAAGGTAGTCCAGCAGAACGCCGCCAATGCCGAAGAATCGGCAAGCGCCGCCAATGAGATGAGCTCGCAGGCAGCGAACATGAAGAGAATGGTTGTTGAGCTGGTCACCCTGGTAAGCGGTAAAAAAGAGGCAGAGGCGGCCGATGTCCAAGGGTATGATCAGGAACAGATCGATACCATGGCGCAGAGAGAAAGATTTCGCATCCATCTTAACGCGAAAAGTAGCAGAAGACAGATAACGGAAGAACCCGATGAATGGGATATGATTCCCGAAGATATGCCTCCGGTGTCCTAGAAATCCCTTCCACAGGGCTTTTAAGGTAACCGAGCAGGCACCTCTGCTCGCGCTTTTTGTCAGATCGATAGGGGCGACGCGGCGGACTCCCTCCATTCTCAGTCCCGTCGCCTTCTCCGTCGTTGCGGTTTCCGAGATCTTTAAGATCTCGGAAACCGCAACCCTCGGTACGTACCTCACACACAACACACCACTACGGCCCCCGTATTCTCTCGGATAGACATCCCTTGATCACCCTTTTTCACACTAGACGATTATCATCCCGGTGCGCGGGCCCCTCTCTTTTTTCCCTCAAGTTTACATCTCGGAATACCGATATATAGTACAAAGATAGAGTTTTAGTTACTGAAGGGCAAACCTTCCGAAAGGTTGGGGCGCAAAGCTACCGGTTTAAGTCTGCGTAACGCAGATAAGACAGCGGGGTTGCTAGGTAGAACAAAGCACAGCAAACCGCTGCCCTCCGGGAAGCGGTTTTTTTTATGGGATGTTCGTTGTTGCGGCAGCATCAAAAATAAGAGGCATATCATACATAGGGGTAATAATGGTAAAGGGCGGCACAGCAGCCCATAACGAGTCAAACAAGCCCCGGGTGCACAGGGCTTAATAAATATATAGTGTGTCAGTGGCAATATAGGTGTCAATAGCACTAAAGGGCGGCACCGAAGCCCATGACGAGTCAAAAGGCCCCCGGGTGCACAAGGCTTAATGATAGGAGGAACGCAATCATGGTAG
>JAFCZZ010000230.1 GCA_019314085.1 Deltaproteobacteria bacterium
GCATGGGCTATGCGATCAAGTCTGACGGCATTCTGGAGAGTCTTGACAACGTGGTCCTGCCCGACAACGTCTTCGAATACCTGGGGTCTCCATTTCCGTGCCAGGACGAGATATTCCATAGGTGCCCCTGTGGTAAAGCGGTTATAACGCGTGTTTTAAAACTGACAGCCGGGTAGACCCGCAGCAAACGCCGGGATTGCTGCCGCTGCTTCCTTCCGGACCTGACGGAGTTCACAATCCGTCGTTCCACGGGGCCCGGCTGCCATACCGTGATACTAGAAATATATGGCGGAGAGAGGGGGATTCGAACCCCCGGTACACCTTTGTGGGCATACACACGATTTCCAGTCGTGCTCCTTCAGCCGCTCGGACATCTCTCCGCAAGGGATTATATTATGGCGGAGAGGGTGGGATTCGAACCCACGTGAGAGC
The DNA here is from genome assembly GCA_019314085.1 of Deltaproteobacteria bacterium. Next base: position 433 of record JAFCZZ010000230.1, read on the forward strand.
TTTTGGCCCCCAAATCGATTTCGAGTCGATCCCGTTACGACCACTTCGGTACCTCTCCGCGTAAAGACAAATCAGACAGCGCTTTTATTGAACTCGCCCTCATATCCTTTTTTCGCGGAAAAATCTACTCAAAATTTCACCGCATTCCTCTTTCAGGACCCCGCCCTTTACGGCAAAGGAATGGTTGAGCTTTTTGTCTCCTGGGATGCCGTACAGCGAAAGGGCTCCCCCCTTGAGATCCGCTGCGCCGAAGACGAGCCTCTCTATCCTCGCGTGGATGATCGCCCCCGCGCACATGATACAGGGTTCAATCGTCACATACAGCGTTGCCCTGCCAAGTCGGTAGTTCTCACGTATCTGTGCCGCCCTTCGAATGGCGAGTATCTCCGCGTGGGCGGTCGGATCCTGCATCAGGATGGGGCTGTTATGGGCCTTCGCGAGCACCTCACCCTCCATGGTAATGACCGCACCCACGGGAACCTCTCCCAATGCGAGGGCGGATTCAGCCTCGTCGAGGGCCATCTTCATAAAATACTCGTCGCTTCGCACTCAAAAATGATATCACAGTAGGGAGCAAAAGACCATTTCCGGATGGAAACTGGCGTAAAAGTGCCGTATATAACAGTCAGAGTCGTGAACAATATGACCACAAAAAAGATTTTTGTTACAGCCGTAGCACTCTCACTGGCGGCCCATATCGTTGTTCTGGCCCTGGCGAGCCTCCCGGGAGACAGTGCCCCCGAGGACGGAAAAAATGTCTTTACCGTCAGCCTCAAACGGAGCCTTAGCAGAACCGTCGAGAGACATGACCGTGCGGACAAGCCTGAATCCGGCCCGCTGGAGGAGATCCGCGAGCGCGCCAGGGGTAACGCCGTCGATACGGTAGACCTTGACAGGACGGATACAAAGTACTACCCGTATCTGCTCCAGGTAAAGGAACGGATCGACAGACAGTGGTCATACCCCGACGGCGCCTTCAGCCGGGGGGAGGTGGGAACCACCGTGGTCGAATTTTCAATAGCGACGGGGGGCGCCCTTGCGGCGTGCCGCGCCGTCGTTTCATCGGGGCACGCGTCCCTCGACGCGGAATCGCTGCGCGCCGTACGGTCGGCCGCACCGTTTGCACCCTTTTCCGAGAAGTTCGGACTGGAACGGCTCAATATCGTGGCAAGATTCCGTTACACGCTTGCAGAGTAATGCCGCCGGATCCATAAACCCGTACCGTAATCGAGGAAGACCATCGATGAGCAACGAACGAAAGATCATACACTTTACCTGCGTCGCCCACTTTTTCACACACTTCTACGAGATGATATTCCCGGCACTGGCCATACCGCTGATGCTTTCGCTGAAGATGGATCTCGCGGAGGTTCTGAAGCTGAGCTTTCTCATGTATCTCCTGTACGGCCTGACCGCCCTCCCCTGGGGGATGGTCGCGGACCGGTTCAATAATCGCTCCGTCCTGATCATCTTCTTCGCGGGGACGAGCTTCGGCTCCGTACTGACCGCCCTTTCCGACACCCCCACATCGATGATGCTCTCTCTCGCCGTCATCGGTTTCTTCGCCAGCATCTATCACCCGGCGGGAATGGGGTTGATATCGATCGGGGTCAAAAACAGGGGGATGGCCCTCGGAATCAACGGCGTCGCGGGCAACCTGGGACTGATCAGCGCCCCATTCGCCGCCGGACTTCTGAACTGGTTGGTCGGGTGGGAGGTCACCTATTTGATTATCGGAGCCCTGGGGATCGTATGGGGAATCGTCCTGTTCATGGTCGATATCGACGAGACGCCGGTGCATGCGGATCCGGAGGAAAACACCTCAAATTCCAGCAACGGCAACAATAACATCAGATACTTTCTGATCCTGTGCATCGCCATGACCATTGCCGGTCTGGTCTACCGGGGGAACAGCGTCGTCCGGCCAGCCTACCTCGAGCTCACGTCTTCATTTCTCTGGGAACTTCTCAGGGAAATAGATCTGCCCAACCTGACCGGGGCAAAGACAGTGGCCGCGACGCTCCTGACCTCGCTTATCTACATGGTCGGCATCCTGGGTCAGATCCTCGGAGGGAAGGTCGCCGACCGGTACGACCTGAGGTGGATGTACCTGGCGTTTCACACCTGCAGCCTTCCCTTCGTCATCCTGATGGGGCTCGTCAGCCAGGAGTTGCTTGTCCTGTCGGCCGGGATGTACATCTTCTTCTCACTGGGGATGCAGCCCATCGAGAACAGCCTGGTGGCCAAATACACACCAAGCCGCTGGAGGAGCACCGGGTATGGGATAAAGTTCATACTGGTCTTCGGGATCGGGGCCATGGCCGTCTACCTGGTGGGGTGGATCAAGGCGGCATGGAGTCTGAGCGCGGTGTACCTCTTCGCCGGCGGGCTGGTCTCTCTCCTGGTTCTCGCCATATCCATCCTGATCTGGGTCTCGAGGGGAACAACCTGCAAAAACAGGGAACAAATATAATGGCAATGTTTAATTTTGGGTGTTTAATGCTTAACTAAAAATAATCAAGGAACTAAACAGGGCGCGGCATTGGATTGAAGCTATTCATTTCGGTCTTGCCTCGTAATCGCCCGTGACGACGATGTCGGCCCTTTCCTTCATTTCCTGTATGATGCGGTGCTCTATCTCCAGGACCTTCTGTATAAAGGCGAAGTCCTGGTCGGGATCGCGGGCCAGGTTTCTCTTCTTCACCGTGGCGATCCTCCCCTGGTAGTCCGATTCGAGGAAAATCTTGAGGGTCACATTCTTCAGGACCAAGCCGTACGTCAGGTCAACAAGGACGACATCCGCCCCCGCGAGTGAGACGGGAACACTCGGGTAGCGTCTCGAATCGAGCCGCCTGCAGTCGGATGGCACAAAGACCTCGTCAATGTTCCGGTCCGTCGCGTCTTTCAGAACTTCATCCAGGCGCTCCAGGTCCACCTCCCCCGACCCGACATACTGCTCCAGTCTCCCCTGCTCATAGGCCTCGAGGCGCGCCCGGTGGTTGGCCTCTGGCGCCAGTCGGAAGAAGGCGTCCCCCGCTATCGTGACGCCCCGCATCTTCTCGCTCCTGAGGAGGTACCGCAGGTATTCCGCTATCTCGGTCTTTCCCACGCCTGACTCTCCCCCGAGGACAACAACCGCCCTCTTCTTCGCACGCCGCGCCTGCTGTGCCCGTTCAACAATGTGGGAAAGCAGGCCGCGCGCGGCCTTTCCATGTCGCTCTTCGACTTCCGGGGGATCCCCCCGCCAGGTAAAGGCTGTCCGGTGATAGGCGCGCTCTGTTACCTTTTTCGCATCTCTGCAAAGGGAATCCATGATCTCCCCCTGGTGTGCCCCAATTGCCTTCCATCGGAATGTTTCCAGGGCGAGTTTTCGTCCACCGGAGGCGATCCGCTCCAGGGCGCCCTCCTCCTTCATGGTCCCGATCAGTTTTCTGGCGGCCCCGAGCGGATCCTCGGGATCGACAACAATGGCTTCACGTCTGTCCAGTACCCACTTCGTGATCCCCGCCTCTCTGGAGATGACAACCGGGGCGGATGCCGCCATACTCTCCGCGACCCCCATACCGAAGGGTTCCACGAACTGCATCCCGATATACGACAGGCAGTGAT
>JAFCZZ010000017.1 GCA_019314085.1 Deltaproteobacteria bacterium
CGGGCCAGAAAGAGATGAGCTATGATTACGACGTTGACCCCGATGGAAACATCTATATGCTGATGGTTGGAAAAATCGGGGTCCAGGGCCTCAGTGAAGCTGGCCTGAGCGACAAATTAACCAAGACGGCCAAACAATTCATTTCCAAGGGAGACAGGGTGCTGGTCCAGATCCTGGAACGAAGACGGTACATATATATCCGGGGCGGTGTGCGCTATCCCGGTTGGTATCGAGTCTCCTCGCGGACACCATTGGACAACCTGCTTACGATGGCTGGGGGGTTGTTATCAAAGACGGTTTATTCCGGAATTAAACTCAAGCGTACTGTAGGGGGTGAGGATAAAGAGTTCGGCGTAGGTGGCGAAATTGTCTTACAGCCAAATGATATTCTGACCGTTCCGTTCCCCAAGGTCTATCGGAAAGAAGCGGACAAGGGCGACCTGCTGTTTATCAGTATACCCCAGAGACAGGCCCCCGGAAGGCGGCCGGACACGACGGATTCGGCCGATCTGAGTCAGTCACTGGCGCAAAACAAGATCGAGATTGACAGAAACGGGTATATATATATCCCCGATTATGGTCATGTCTTCGTCAACAACCTGACAACCGAAGAAATCAAGAAAGAGATTGAGTCCCGGCTCCCCAGATACATTGCCGTTCTCGAAAAGGTAGAGGTCAGCATCATTGAAAAAAGACACTATGTCCAGGTATTGGGGCATGTTGCAAGCCCGGGCTGGTATAATGTCCCTGAAACGGCAAATATCCAGGAGGTCGTCAGCATAGCGGGTGGAGCTGTTGACGGGGCGACCATGAGCGACGTCGTTATCCAGAGAAATCTGAATGGCGGCGCCGAAAAGGTAGGGGTAAATCTCTACCAGTTCACGATTACCGGTGACGGCAGACTCCTGACACCGATTCATGAGAATGATATCGTCTTTGTGCCGATCTCTTCCAATTTCGGCAATATCAAGAGGACCCTCATGCCCTGGACTCCACCTACCGAACGGCTGGAGGAAGACGTCAAGGAAAAGGTTCGGATATTCGGAGCTGTCAGGAACCCGGGGATCTACGAGACCGAAGAGGATATGAATCTTATCGACCTCCTGGTCCTCGCCAGCGGGGAGGATCAGTGGGCTGAGCTGACCGATATACTGATCATAAGGAACGGCAAGGTACAGACGCGATTCGATCTGGAGGAATTCCTGCACGGTAAGGCCAAGGGGGGCACGAGACCCCTTCCCAAAATCCAAGGTGGAGATACCGTATATGTCACTCGCATTGAGACAACAGTAAAAGAGGCCCAGGACAGGGTGTACATCATCGGCAAGGTTCTGCGACCCGGATCATACGAGCTGTACGATGATATGACCGTTCTCCAGGCCCTTGCATGGTCGGGTGGTTTGACTGAATGGGCCGATTCGGATAACATCACGATTGTTCGTATGATAGATGGAAAGCAGGAGAATATACCCTTCAATTACGAAAAAGGGGTGAGAGGAAGAGTTCCTGAGTTGAATATCCGGATGGCACCGAATGACACCATCGTCGTGCCATAAATATACTGAGAATGCCCATCGATTATTTTCTTGTGGGTGAGGGAGAGGGCTTACATGAAAAACAGAAAAAAAACACCTTTACGGAATAACGTAGGGATACTATTTATTGGTCTTCTAACCGCCCTTACCCTGGCTTCATGCGCGGTCGCGACGGACATGTCCACGAGGGCGACTCGCGTCAGGCTGGTTTCAGCCGAACAGGTTCATCAGTGCGAGGTTCAGTGCGAAGCCCTTGGCAATGTGCAGGGTTCATCGTATCCGGTTGGCGGATGCCTCTCCTGGTGGGGTACGGTGCGGAAGATAGCCCACAACAATGCGCTCAATGAACTGTTGGACAACGCCGCTGAGATCGGGGCGACTCACCTCTTTGTCAACCTGGGAGATTATCCTGACTTGAGGGGAGAGGCGTATCGGTGTGCCTATTGTAAAGATGCCAATGGTGACGCGGACGTGGCGTATTGCGTGGATGCCATCAGCGGCAAGCGGAAGAGGGCGTATTGTCAAGGTGCCGGCGATAAGGTGTTGGGCGCCGCGTATTGCCGGGGGACCGACGGGAAAGACCCTGCCGACTGTAGAGCAAATGGCGGGGTATGGGTACCTGCAGTCAGTGAAACGACGTGTGAGACCCTGGGTGGTACATGGGTTCCTGAAGCGACAAATCGGCAGGCATGTGAGGCCACTGGAGATATATGGCTCCCCGTTGCGAAAGATCCGGCAGCCTGCGAAGACAAAGAGGGAAAATGGGTTCTCAATAAAGATGTCCTCCGCCGCCTACCATCAGGCAGTCTCCCGCAGGAAGCGGCTGAATAGGACAGAAACTGACGATAACGTGGCACGAAGATAAGAATAAAAAAGTGGGGGAGAGATGTCGAAATCCACATTTTTCAAGGTATGTAGGGTGGCAGTCCTGTTGATGCTGGTGGCGATCTGCGGTTGTGCGACAAGCGGACGGTTTTATGTCCCCAAGCAGATACCTATAAAGCCCGGGACGGTCCTCAAACCGGAATATAATATCGTCTGCTCTGTGAACATTATTAATAATCAAACGAGCTCACGGTGGGTCCCCATTGGAGATTACACGCATAAGTGGTCGGCAAATCTGCTCATGTGGACGGATACCGCTGCCGGCCTCTTCAAGGATGAGCTGGTAAAACGGGGGGTGATCATCTCTGAAAAATCGCCCAAGACATTGAAACTCTCCATCACCCGGGTAAATCTGTTCTGGGGGTTTGACGCTATCGGATGCATCTTAAATCTTAACGTGATAACCGGTGACGGGTATATCGTAAACCTCGAGGAAACAGGCACCGCGAAAGATCTTTACGAGAGTTGCGATACTGCGGTATCAAAGGCTATAGCAGCGATGTTCAAGGATCCCGGGATCCAGGATTACCTCACAACGTCAAAGATATTCAGGGATTCCGATGGAGACGGTGTGCCCAACGACATAGACGAATGTCCTGAGACGCCCGAGGGCGTGGAAGTTGACGAAAGGGGTTGTCCGCTTGACAGCGACGGTGACGGCGTGCCCGACTATCTCGACAAGTGCCCCGGAACACCCAAAGGGGTGGAGGTTGACTGTGACGGGTGTCCCCCGGACAGTGACGGCGACGGCGTGCCCGACTACCGCGATAAATGTCCCGGAACACCCAGAGGGGTGGAGGTTGACAGTGATGGATGCCCGCTCGACAGCGACGGGGACGGTGTGCCCGACTACCGAGATAAGTGTCCCGGAACGCCTCAGGGCGCACTGGTCGATAAAGATGGCTGCTGGGTAATCGGCGATACCCTTTTCGACTTCGATAAGTACAACATCAAGGCGAAATACCACCCGGTTCTTGATCAGGTCGCAACCGTCTTTAGAAAGAATCCCTTTCTGAAAGTTGAGATACAGGGTCATACGGACAATTTCGGGACTCAGGCATACAATCAGATACTTTCCAACAGACGTGCCAGGGCGGTCATGAACTACCTGGTAAAGAGCGGCATAGATCAAAAACGGCTCTCTGCCGTGGGGTATGATTTTTCAAGGCCCAGGGCTTCCAATGAAACCGAGACCGGCAGGGCATTGAACCGGAGGGTACAGTTTCGCGGGCACAGGTGATATCGGTACAAACTGAAGGGCTGAAAAGATTTGAGGGGTATCAGATGAATAAGATAACACTATTTGGCGGCATGGTTTTATGCATTCTTACGCTGGGGTGCGGCGCCCCTAACTACTCCCTGATGGATTCCGACAGTCACTCCACAAAACAGATATCGCCACGGGAAGATGCCCAACTGGCATGCCTCAATGCCGGATCAACGGAAGAATGCATGAGATCAAAGAACTATTCCCTTAAAGACCAGACACCATCGGGCGTAAAGGTTGATGAGTGGGGGTGCCCGCTGGACAGCGACGGCGACGGCGTACCCGACCACCTCGACAAGTGCCCCGGAACACCCAAGGGTGTGAAGGTTGACAGCAGGGGGTGCCCGCTGGACAGCGACGGCGACGGCGTACCCGATTACCTCGATGAATGCCCCGGAACACCTGAAGGGGTGATCGTTGACTGCAAAGGGTGCCCGCTGGACGGCGACGGCGTGTACGATTCCTTTGACAAATGCCCGGGGACTCCTCAGGGGGCACTGGTCGATGAAGATGGCTGCTGGACCATTGGAGACACCTTGTTCGACTTCGATAAGTACAATATCAAAACTGAATACCACTCGATCCTTGATCAGGTTGTCACCGTATTTGAGAGAAATCCCTCTTTGAAAGCCGAGATACAGGGCCACACGGACAATTTCGGGACCCGGGCGTACAATCAGGTCCTCTCCAACAGACGCGCCCAGGCGGTGGTGAACTACCTGGTGCAGGGCGGCGTAGACAGGGCGTGGATCCACCCCATGGGGTATGATTTCTCACAACCCCGGGCATCTAATGAGACAGCGGAAGGCAGGGCATTAAACCGGAGGGTTGAGATCCGGCCGGTTCAATGAAAAGGGGATGAAGACGGATGAGGAAAGGGTGGGATCGCCATGATCCCGCCCTTTCCTAGATCTGTGCATACTTGTCAAATTGGTATCTCTGCAAAACTAGCACTACCTGTCATTCCTACCAGCGTTTCTGTCATTTCGACCGCAGGGAGAAATCTTAGCAGTTGTATAGAAAGATTTCTCGTCGTTAACACTCCTCGAAATGACAAGATCTAGCGATTTTTCTAATATGCCGACTGGAAGGGTCGTGAGGCGGACAGGGTCAACATAACCCTGTTATCCACGTATTCATCATTGGGGTTATCGCTCCTCCGGTTCAGATAGGTATATTCAAGACCGAGAGAGTACCAGCGGAGGAAACTCATCCTGATACCACCCTGCCCCTTGTAGGTTCCATCCTCTACATCTGACAGGTATTTGTTCTTTCGATAAGAGGCACCGGCGTAAGCGGTTACATTCCGCAGGACCGTATAATCCACATCACCGGCTACGGTCCAGTACCGGGTATAATCCCTTTGTTCAGCACCCAAATAATCCTCATCCCATCCACCTGTGCCCCTCAGCGAGATGGTCCCCCGTTCAAACTTCCTTTTCAGGGTTGCACCGTAGCTCACGTTCCCCGTATCGTCTCCTGCCCCATACCCATCCGGCTTGTAGTACCCCACGTCGAGCGACAACGATGTCCGGGAGGAGAACCCGTGGGTCAACCCTGCAGATCCCTCATGGACCCGGCGATCTTCTCTCGATGCCTTTTCGAAGTCCCTTTGTGTATAACCGTACCCGATGTACCCTGTTGTTCGTTGATTAAAGCGGTACAGATAGCGAACGTCCACTCTGTGACCATCAAAATCATCACCCTCAGGGGCTCCGTCATTACGCTCGAATTCTGTCCTGGTAAACCGGTATCTCAGATCCATACCGTTGTGCCCATCGAACCAGTAAATCAGACTGCCATACGGACCATGCTCAGTGGTGTCATCCAGGGAGGGGTCCTCATTTTCCACGAGTTCATGTCTGTATCCGACCGTCAGCGTGTCCCCGGGACCAAATTGATACGACAGGGCGGCATCGGCGGCATTTCTCTGATAGGTATACCGGGTATGCCTGGTTCCCTGCCTCGCCTCGTAGCCCGCAAAAGACCCCTCGGCAGCCTCTTCTGATTTGAGATAATCGTCCTTCAGGTCAACCCTCCAGGATTTCCCCATTTCCTGCCAGAAGTGGAGCCGGGCGTTGTGCCGGGTCGTATCATTGTCCGTATATTCATGATATTTGACGAAGGTAGGCGAATAGGAAAGATTCAGACCGTTATTTCTTGAATAGATCTTGAATCCTATCCCCGGCGAGACGGTTGTTATATAATCCGATTTTTCATTGTACTTGTCTAAAAAGATATTATCATCATAGGTCTCAGCAACGGTTATCATCGGGGTAATCTCAATACGACCCTTCCCCATGGCGGGAGGAGACACCAGAACGCCTGTTATCACGGTTATAACGACAAAAAAGACAGCAGACCTTTGGCACGCACTCATATTTCTATCCTCGGGAGATGACCCAGTACGGGGAGATGACTGACATCCACGATGTCGACTTCGTGGCGAATGGTCCCGTGGGTAAACTCCGGCAGCAGTGCCATGGCTATTCCCAGCATCAGCCCCCCGAGAATGATTACGATCACAAACTGTATTTCCCCCCTCCTCGACGGGGCGGCAGGAAACGCAGGAGGACTTACCACCCTGAGATTCCCCACTATTCCGGCCTCCTTCACCTGACTTTTAAAATAGGCCCTGTCCAGTTCCTCAAATCGTTCTTTGTCCATATCCATCCGGGACTGGAGCCGCTTCATCTGTAGCTGGATAGTGATATCACGGGCATCATCAAAATCACCGGGAATCTGGTACTGTTTTTTAAAGTCGAAGATCGCCTGTTCTGAATCCCGGAACTTTTGATAAGCCTGGTCTCTCTGCGTTTTCAGAAATTCCCTCTCGGACCTGACCACCTTTTTGTTGTCATCCAGATTGGATGCAAGGCAGACATCGACATAGCTTCTGGCCAACACGAGGGCAATATCCCTGTCGGTGCTTTCCGCCGCAATCCAGATCAAGGCCGAGCGGGATTCACTCGTGATTTTAATCCTCTTTTGTATCTCCGTCAGAAGGGTGATCTCCATCAGGGGTTGCGATAACGGTTTCGGCTCCACTCCAAACAACCTTAACACCCCTGTTTTGATCTGAGGGAAGATATCCACCGCGGCGCGCAGGTTATCCTTGGCCTTTTCGGGCAGGATTTTCAAGACTTCCGCGGCAAAGAAGGTGCTCTTTATCTTTTCCACCTCGGTCGTAACGTACAACCCTGCAACCCTCCCCGTACCCAGCGTTTCCTGCCTGGCCCGGGAGATTTCGGAACGGGGTTCTTCAACCAGGAGGGTTGCCTGGCTGATAAACTTGGGTTCGATAAGCAGAGAAATGAGGGTCAGAGAGATAACAATGCCCACAAGAAAGAAGATGAGCACCATCCATTTTCTCTCCAAGAGAGGGATTCCATACTTTAAAGTATAGATCGAAATATCAAACTGCTTGTCTCTTGCTTTCTCGGCCATATTGATACCGGTATGAAAAACCTCTCTAGAATTGGTGGTTATACACTATTCCCCGGATTTTCCCGCTGCTCTGAGGAATAGCGGCAATAGCATTCTCCAGTTCAGCCTTCGTCGTCCTCTTGTCCTGAACAACAATGACCACCATATCGCACACGAGGCTCAGGAGAGCCGGATCTACGTTACTCCTGTTCTGAACGAGCAACGGAGAGGTATCAAAAAGTATCAGGTCAAACTCTTCTTTCATCTCACGGATCAAATCATCCAGAAGAGAACGGGTCAGAAAAGGGGAGAGATCCGTGTCGACCCGGCCGGCCGTCATTATCTGCAGCCCCTTGAGATTGGTATCCTTTAATGCCTCTTTCCAGGGCAGGAGCCCTGATGCAACCGCGCTAAACCCCTTTCCTATGTCAAGCCCGAAGGAGAGATGGAGCTGCGGCCGACGCATGTTCAGGTCTACCAGCAATACCCTCATGGAACTGAAGCGGGCTATGTTGTAACCCAGCACGGAGACCAGAAACGTGTTGCCGGCATCGTCGTGGGGGCTGGCAACCATGACGGTCTTGAGGTTTTGTTCTTGGAGTTCGCCCACGACCCCTTCCCGGATCCTGTGGACTTCGGCATAATCGAAGGTTTTGTTAACGAGTCTACTGGGATTCAATGTATCTGCTCACCTTTTTGAAAAAACTTTAGCCACAAATAACGACACCGCTAGCCGCCAGCAGAAAAAGGGCCGGCCGCTCGCCCCCTGTCTTGGCAGCTCACCATCATCAATTAACACTACCGTCAAGCTTCAATCGAGAACAGATGTATACGAACAGACGTGTTTGTAATAACAGAAAAAAGAACTAAAAGTAAAGCAATAAATCAGTTTCAAAACCAATGAGTGACCTGATCGGACCAACACTGAGAGATTCCTGTTTCATAGGAAAACCGGCAGTGCTCACCGAAAGATCTGATAACCATATCAAGGTGACGCGTTTTATATAAAGAGACACCTCCCCAACCATAGCAGGAGATGCTAAGGTCCAGTTTAAAATAAACTATATGGATCTAGGAGGTGTCAGATGAAAGCTTACGCCGGGATCGATTTACATTCAACCAATAATTATATTGGTATCATCAACGATAAAGCTCAACGGCTCTTTAAAAAACGACTGCCCAATAACCTGGATGTTATACTCTCTGCATTGGAACCGTTTCAACAAGACCTTCACGGCATCGTTGTAGAATCCACTTACAACTGGTACTGGTTGGTAGACGGTCTGCAGGATCATGGGTATACAATCCATTTGGCCAACCCGTCAGCAATCAAACAGTACGAAGGCCTGAAACATACCGATGACAGGTGGGATTCATTCTGGCTGGCACATCTGTTACGTTTAAATATCCTGCCTGAAGGATATGTTTATCCGAAGGAAGAACGGCCTGTGCGGGATCTGCTTCGCAGGAGAATGATGCTGGTAAGACAGCGGGCAACTCATATATTAAGTCTGCAGAGCATGATTACCAGAAACCTTGGCATAAACATGCCAGGCAGCGAAATAAAAAAACTTACGGGAGACGAGGCCGAACAACTCTTCAAAGATCCCTGTCTCGTCCTGGCTGCTACAAACAGCATCTCGATCATGAAGTTTTTGAAAGAGAAGATTCGTCTTATCGAACAGTCAGTTCTTTCACAGGTCAAACTACGCGAAGAGTTTGCACCATTGCTCACACTCCCGGGGATTGGAAAGATCCTGGGCCTGACTATTATGCTGGAAGTGGATAGCATCAATCCCGACTTTGTCGGGAAAGTCGGCAACTATTCATCATACTGCCGGTGTGTTAAGAGTGAACGACTTTCGAACGGCAAGAAGAAAGGCAGCGGCAACACCAAAAACGGTAACAAGTATCTCTCCTGGGCATATGTAGAAGCCGCTCATCATGCGAAACGATCATATCCGTACGCACAACGCTTCTTCCAGCGTAAGAAGGCACAGACAAACGGCATAGTCGCTGTTAAGGCACTGAGTAACAAACTCTGTCGTGCATCATATTATGTCATGCGTGATCAGGTGCCGTTTGATCAGGAGAAACTGTTTCGATAATAAAAACGGCTGCAGCAGTGAATCCCGACAAGGTCGGGATTGGTGAAAATCCACAAGACCTGATTGGAAACTGCTGCATCCACACTATACAGGCATTGTTTTGGTTTATTCTATCTGATTCGCCTATGTCGTGAGCCTTTATGGGGTTGGTTAACAACCATAAGATCTGTAACATAACCGATTGGACACGGCATGGAACCGATGGTTTTCTGGGGTCCAAAAATGGACCAGGGGCTGATGTTACAATATAACAGCCTTGATCCCGATGGGTGACTGGTGCGTATCAGATATACATTGATCGCGAACCGATAAGATTGAAGTAACGGGTACGAACGGAAGAATAAAGCGAAGCCGTGCCGATGCGCCCACTTGATGGACAGACAAAAGAGAAACTCTATTTTTGTAATGTAGAGGTGTGCTTTTTACTTGACCTCACCTTGAATGGGTGACCCCATATAGAATTCACCTGCCGGAGTTGGTCCCAAACGAAAAGGTATTGTATTTTTGATCATTTCTGACTTGAAAAAGAGGACAGGGTATCGTATTATCTTTTGTGATCCAGTTGGGTGGTACGTGCGCTTGTTTCTGACCAACGTGCTGAATTAATGATTCTTTTCAATAATTTTTCCCGCAACTCACCGATCCCTATGCGACATAGGATCTAGAGTTTTTTGCCGAGTATCTCTGCCATGGGTAAACAAGATAAGGAACAGCAGTCTATCCGTCCGATCCCTCCTCAGATCTTGGACCTGCTTTTGGATGTGGTTCTGGAAGTGATGCGGGCAAAACGCGGATCCATCATGCTCCTCAATGGCACATCTCAGGAACTTACCATTCGAAATTCTCGCGGCATCAAGAAGGAGATCATTGCAAAGGCAGGCGTGCGTTTGGGGAGCGGTATCTCCGGCAAGGTTGCCGCCAGTGGTCAGGCCGTTTTTGTCAAAGGGATGAACGCCGAATCACAACTCAACATAAAACCCGACGATCTGGTCAATCCCGAGATCGACACTTCGTACATTGTGCCGATCAAGCTCCATGACGGGACAGTGGGCACGATCAACGTCAACTCCGTTCTTAAAGACCACGGGATTGAGCCCGAAAAAGAATCACTGATACGGAGGATTCTCTACTGTTTCTCGGAATACCTCGTCCAGGTAGACCTCCCCCCGAGCCATCATGAAACGCCTTCTCAATTGTATATGATGAACATCTTCCGGGAATACAGTTCCCTGCGTGAACTGCGAATGGTTTTCGACTACATTTTTCACCTGATCACCAACCGTCTGAAGACCCGAAAGAAGGGGGTTTTCCTCCTGAAAAACCGGCAGTCAGGTTTTTTCGATCTGATACTCGGCTATGGACTCGACACCACCTCGTACCGTGAGATCTACGAAGAACTGGCTACGCAGTTGCAGGTTAAAAAGATAGAAGCGATTCAAGATGTTACGGTGTTTCGCCAGGAGGACCTATTTTCGGCACCGGTGGCACTCCTGCGGGAAGAATTTTATATAGTGATGCCTCTGGTATGGGAGAATACGGTCCAGGGACAGCTTTTCCTGTTTACGGATACAGCACCGGCACTCGACGAAACAACTCAAGAGTTGATCCAGTCAATCTGTGAATCTGCGGCCAGGGTTATCGTGGAATCGGCCTCGGAACAACGGTTCCAGGACCTGGCCTCTACCGACAGTTTGACCGGCATGTACAACTACGGACTGTGGTGGAAGAGGCTTCATGAGGAACTGGCACGCGCGAGCCGCCTGAAAGACTCCAAGCTCTCCCTCATTGTCCTGGACATTGACCAGTTTGATCGCTTTAACCGTGATCATGGCTACTTTCTTGGCGACGAAATGCTCAGGGTTATCGCCGACCGGATCAACCGTTGCCTGAGGGATTATGATATTGCGGGCCGGATCGGGGGCGATGAATTCGCCATCACACTTCCCAACACCGACAAACAGAGTGCTCTCGAGGTGGCACAGCGTATTCTCGATACAATCTCAGGTATCCCAGCCGAAATGAAGATCTCCCTATCGCACCCATTAACGCTGAGTGGCGGGGTAATCCAATTTCCCGATGATGCCGCAACACCCGGGGCGCTGGTGGAAAACGCCAAGGCCGTCCTTGTTTCGGCAAAGATTATGGGGGGCAACCGCATCAAATCGTTTGAACACTTAGAGGAGTAACCAGGGTATGTTCTCTATACATACAACGCGGGGCGCCATTACCATTTTTCTTGCTGATCTGGTCATCAGCTTCCTGCTTTTTGAGTTCTTTTTCTGGGTTCTGCCCAGATCCTCCATACTGTGGATCTATGGACCCTTTCAAGAACATCTGGCAGTGTTTGTTTTCACCCTGATCGTCCTCCTTTCCCTGTTCATTACCAGCCTTTACTCCTTTACGGAACAGATCTCTCCCGTCGAACTGTTCAAACGAATTATTATCGCGTTCCTGATTTCCTGCGGGTATATCGTCACACTGAGCTTCTTCATCCGTGACCTTGCCCTTATCAACTGGCGTCTCCTCCCCCCTCTCAGTGCAATCTTTTTGTGTCTCTTCTTTTTCCGCTATATCCTCTACTATGATATGCCGAAGAACCGAAACCGGGTCCTGATCATAGGGGCAAATGATCTGACCCATGAGATTATCAAGGAATCCCAGAAAAAAGCGTTCAGGGACTATGAGATTGTCGGCATTATTTCCGCCGTTGAAAACCAGGTCGGCACTACCTTTCACGGTGTCCCCGTCCTTGGCCCTATGGAGGAGATCAATGAGGCCCTGCAGCGCGTTTACCCCGTTAATATCATCGTCGTCACGCTGCGGGACCGGCGCGGCAAACTGCCGGTCCATAATCTGCTCAAACTCAAGACATCAAATATCAGGGTCCAGGAAGGCTCTACCTTCTATGAAGAGGTCAAAAAGAAGATTATCATCGACGAGTATCTCAAGCCAAGCTGGTTCCTGTTTGAGGAAGGATTCTGTCAAACCCCCATCCATCGAACGATCAAACACACGCAGGGAATAATTGTATCCTTTTGTCTCTTGACCATCCTCTCACCCCTTCTGCTTCTGATTGTCCTCTTGATCAAACTGGACACCCCCGGTCCGGCCTTCTACCGGCAGGAGAGGGTCGGTTTTAACGGCAGGATTTTTCACCTCCTCAAATTTCGGTCCATGGTTACAGACGCTGAGGGGCTGAGCGGGCCGACCTTTGCGCAAAAGGATGATCCCCGGATCACACGAGTCGGCAGGGTAATCCGTAAACTCCGGCTGGATGAAGTACCACAGTTCATCAACGTATTCAAAGGGGATATGGATATGGTCGGTCCCAGGCCGGAGCGCCCCGTCTTCGTCAAGGAGATGGAAAAATCCATACCGTACTACAACCTTCGCCATTCCGTCCGCCCCGGCCTGACCGGCTGGGCCCAGGTCAACTACTCCTATGGCGACAACATGGATGCCAGCAAGGAGAAGCTCCAGTACGATCTGTATTATGTCAAACACTCCACCTGGCTCATGGACCTGGCGATCATGTTCCTCACCATCAAGGAGGTCCTTTTCGCCCGCGGGCGGTAGAGACATCGGGCCTATGGTACTTACCAGACCACCAGAGTGATCCTTCCCAGAATGCAACGGCGTCAGATTAGTGTAATACGAGCGCGGCAAGCGCACAGTAAATGATATACTCCTTACTCCTTACTCCTTACTCCTTACTCCTTACTCCTTACTCCTTACTCCTTACTCCTTACTCCTTACTCCTTACTCCTTACTCCTTACTCCTTACTCCTTACTCCTTA
>JAFCZZ010000231.1 GCA_019314085.1 Deltaproteobacteria bacterium
CGTCGACGGGAACTTATATTATTTCATCGCGTGCGCAGGATTCCGCTTTGAACTATGAGGCTTTAATATCGTCGGTGACATTTGAGATAGTGTTTTCAACACCTCCGGCGGTGAGCGGTATTCAGGGAGATGCCGTTTCAACAGACAGCATTAACTGGTCGTGGAGCGATATAACGGAGGAAGATAATTACAGAATAAAGAGCATCACCGGCGGCATTATCAAGAACGCTCTCGCCGCTGACACGACATTCTGGATAGAAAAGGGCCTCTCCGCCAATACCACGCGTTGGGTTTATGTTGAGGCGTATAATTTTATCAGTTCAAGCGCATCTCCGTCGCCAACAGTATATACGCTTGCGCAAATTCCTGCGGTCTCCGGATTCAGCGATGTGTGGTACACAAGCGCGACTGTAACAATAGCGGCAAACGGGAACCCGGATGGAACGGAGTATTATGTGGAATGTGACACGGCTGCTGATTTTACGACGCCGGATAATAGCGGCTGGGGTGTAATGGCCAGCACGCAGTTTGCGGGACTGAGTGATGACACGACATATTATTTTCAGGTGAAAGCGAGGAACGGTGATTTGGAAGAAACGGTTTTCGGTGTTTATGATTCTACGGTTACGCAGTATATAGATGATGTGACGCCGACGGTAGGAATAACGGAGCCGGTCGATACTTCATATACAAACGATTTGCCGCAGATTCAGGGAACCTGCAATGATGACGTTGCGGTGTCCACAGTAGCAATAAGAATTTATAACCAGACGAACGCGGTTTACTGGACTCATCCTTCGGGCCCGTGGGACGCAACCGCTGAGGCCGCATGGTTTGCGCCGGCTCTTTCTTCCGGAGCATCTTTCTGGTGGTTTAATTCTCCGGGGTGGGAGGACGCGAAGGTTTATGAGATAAATGTCAAAGCGGAAGATACTTCGGGCAACTGGTCAACGGTTTATTCGACAAATACATTTACATACGATATTACCGCCCCTGTAAGTGTGACCACGGCTCCGGCAAACGGAAAAACTCTTGCGACGCTCACGCACATAGGCGGTACGGCGATGGATGCTTTATCAGGCGTAACGGTTGTAAAAGTAAATATATGCGACCTTACGGAAGGCGCCACTTACTGGAATGGCAGCGGCTGGGGCGAGACTTCGTATTGGCTGAACGTTTCTTTCGCCGCGGACTGGTCATACAGTTTCCTTGACAGCGACTGGACGGAGGGTCACGTTTATAGAATAAGGTCGCAGGCGACGGACGACGCCGTCAATATAGAATCTGCTGTCAACGAAAGCACATTTACATTCAGCAAAACAGGTGTAAAGCTTCAAATTCTCCTTCCCGGCGAGACGGCCACGCCGGGCATAGCTCCGGGAAAAACAGGAACGCCGTCGGCCCAGACTGCCGGTGTGGCTTTCAGCGTCACGGTAAACGCTGTTGACGATTTATGGAACATTGCCGCGAATGCAGTCGCCACGAGTCAGTTGACGACGACAGACCCGAATGATAGTGAGCCGGCTTCAATAGCGCTGACAAACGGTGCGACAGTATTTTCGCTAACAATGGTTACTGCCGGTACAGCGACAATAACAGCCGCGGATACGGACGGTACGCCTTTGCCTTCGGATACAAGTTCTGAAGTTACAATTAATCCTAATGCGGCGACAAAACTTCAGGTTCTTGTTCCGGGAGAAGCCGCCGCTGCCGGTACGGGCGGCGGAAAAACGGGCGTTCCTGATACACAGTATGCGGGAGGTGTTTGCACGGTTACGGTAAATACCTGCGACGATTACTGGAATGTTGTTGCATCGTCTCCGACGGT
Organism: Deltaproteobacteria bacterium; assembly: GCA_019314085.1. The sequence continues at coordinate 1,829 of JAFCZZ010000231.1, forward strand.
TAATGTGACGACAAGTGATTCTGCTGATATTGATCCGGGTGATTTTACTTTAATCGGGGGCGCCACATACTTTCAGGTCACGCTTATAACGCCGAGCACGGGGACGACGATAAAAGCCGAAGATGTGGATGGTACGCCGCCATATTATTCGGGAAACACTTCGGCGTATATTGTCGTGAGCTCTACCGATACTGTTCCTCCGACGGTTGGAATAACGGAACCGATGGACGCATATACCAATAGTGTGGCAAAAATAGCCGGAACCGCGAATGATAATGTCGCCGTAAGTTCAGTTTCGTTGTGGATAGAAAGAGAGGATACTTTTGTATGGGACGGGGGAACCTGGACAGGCGCGGGCGTCTGGATAGACGCTGACAATGTGCATGTTTCATCGTGGTCATACACAACCGCTGTTCCGTGGCATGACGGCATATCTTATGATATTATCGTCAAAGCAAAAGACAGCAATGATAACTGGTCAACGGTTTATGACACGGTGACGTTTACTTACGATATAAGTCTGCCGACTTCAACGGTGACATATCCTGTGGAGAGCGGTCAGTATACGGATATTACGGGCATTACAGGAATTTCTACAGACACCGTTTCGGGAGTGTGGGCGACAAAAATAAAAATATTCGCATTGTCCGGGCCGTACATAGGCGCGTGGTGGCAGGATGGTTCAGGATGGCAGGGAGCTGAATTCTGGAATGACGCTTCAGGCACGGATTCGTGGAGTTTTGACACCTCAATGATAGGATGGTCAACGGGAACTTATAATGTTCAGCCGAAAGTTCAGGATGTCGCCGGTAGCTGGGAAATTCCGGTGAGCTCTGTCACTTTTACCATATTGGCTTCGACGCCTGCCGCGCCCGCGGGTTTTAACGGCACCGCTCAAAGCGCCGGGGCAATCAACTGGATATGGGAAGATGTCTCCAGCGAAGAGGATTATAAAATAAAAACGGCCACGGGCGGCCTGATTGCGGTTCGTCCGCCGGGCACAACATTTTATATTGAAACAGGATTGAGTGTAAACACTTCTTATCAGCGGTATGTTGAAGCTTATAATGCCGGCGGTTCCAGCGCGAGCGTCGCGGCCGTTAAATACACTCTGGCGTATCCGCCCCTCACAACAGCGGTTGTTGCTTCATCAACGGGTTCTGTCAGCATCACCTGGCAGAACAATTCAAATCCCTCGGGCACGAGATGGGGAATAGAGAGGTCAACATACAGCGATTTTTTTGAAACGTGGGTGATAAGCACATTCGTCAGCGATTATACAGCAATAGGTTATACGGATACCGGACTGGAAGATGATACAACTTATTATTACAGGGTCAGGGCATACAACGGCGACGCTGTTGTCACGGCTTTTGACAGCACCGTTTCTACAAGGACGGCACTCGCGCCGGATGTGACGGCGCCTTCGGCATTGAGTGATTTAACCGCAGTTTCCGGGGCAGCCGATGGCGAGATAGATTTGAGTTGGACAGCTCCGGGCGATGACGGAGAGACAGTCACTCTTGAAGGTTTGTACAGAATAGATTATGCGACATATACAAAAAGCTGGTTATATACCGACTACAATATTGAATTTGCGGCTACTGGTTCCGCACCGGGAACATCTTTGGCCAGGAATGTTAGCGGCCTTGATGCCGGAGCCACTTATTATTTCGCGATGTGGTCAGCGGATGAGGTGCCGAACTGGTCGTCTGTTTCAAACGCCGCTTCTTCTTTGGCTCAGCTTATAATATCAACGCCTTCGGCGCCTACGGTGTTTTCCGGCGCCGCGCAGGATTCGGCGTCCATTATGTGGTCATGGACTGACAATTCCGGCAATGAAGACGGTTTTTATCTCAAAAATTCGTCTGACGTGATTGTGAACACAATTACAGCGAACACGACTTTTTATCTTGAAACGGGGCTCGGCGTGAATAGCGAAACATACAGATATCTGGTTTCGTACAACGGAGCCGGTGAGAATTCTTCAATACCCGCGATGATTTACACGCTTGCGAACGCACTGCCGGGTTTTAGCGTAACTGTTTCTTCTTATTCGGCGTCATTAGACTGGACAGCTAACGATAATCCGGCCGGAACGGAGTACGAGATAGAGTGGTCAACGGCTTCGGATTTTTCAGGCGCTGATTACGACACGGTGACGGATGTGTTTTATCAGATAGCTCCTCTTGAGAGCGAG
>JAFCZZ010000232.1 GCA_019314085.1 Deltaproteobacteria bacterium
GATGAATTCGTATAGCAGGATTATAAAGGCCCGGGATGTAAAGCTGACAGATCTGCAGGAGGAGACCTCGACCGGATTTGTCCGGGGTCTCTATTCCCCGGCAGAGGATTGTAAAGTGGTAGCGAGGCAGACAGAAGAAGGCCCGACACCTGCGGAAGAGGAAATCGTCGGGGGGGACATTGCAGAGATAAAAGCCGCAAGAAAAAAGGCCGAACAGCAGGAAGCCACAGAGAAAAAGGCCTATGAAGAGGTAATGGAGGACATGGATCTGGACAAGAGAAATTTGTCCATGGCCTTGGAATCCGTTGCGAAACTGATCAGAGAATTAGGGGCCTTGAAGGAGAAACTGCTGGAGCGTTCTGAACAGGAGATCCTTGATCTCGTCTTTCTGGTGGCCGGCAAGGTGATACACAAGGAGGTGAGTGCCGACAGGGAAGTCATCCTCTCTGTCCTGAGGGATGCGATGAGGAGCATGCGGGGGAAAGAGGATGTCAGGGTCCGGATGAACCCCGAAGACTACCGCTACATAACGGAGACGAATCCTGATTTTCTCGGTAGTTATGGCGAGGTGTCGATTGAAAAGGATGAAGAAATCGGTCGCGGCGGGGCCGTGGTAGAGGCGCATTCAGGGGTGGTGGATGCCAGGCTGGATCAGCAGTTAGATAAGGTCAGAGATGGACTGTACGATGAACATAGATTTTGAAAAATATCGGAGAACGATCGAGGACATAAATCCGTTCAACACCTATGGAAAGGTGAGCGGGGTCATCGGCCTCCTGCTGGAGGGTCATAACCCTGAATCGTCCATAGGTGAGGTGTGCCGGGTATACCCGGAGGGCACCGGCAGAGCGATTCCCGCGGAGGTCGTGGGCTTTCGGAAAGAGAAGGCTCTCCTCATGCCTTTCGGAGGCCTTGACGGTGTGGGACCCGGCTGCAGGATTCTTTCCACGGGGAAAAAGTCGAACGTACAGGTGGGCCGCGGTCTTCTGGGAAGGGTTATTGATGGCCGGGGCAACCCTATCGATGGCGGCGGGGCGATAGAGGCGGAAGGCGAGTATCCGGTATATGCCGATCCGATCAATCCCCTGAAGAGGAGGAGGATAACGGAACCAATGGACCTCGGGATCAGGTCAATCAATGGGCTGTTCAGCTGTGGCAAGGGTCAGAGAATGGGGGTATTCTCAGGTTCGGGGGTCGGCAAGAGCGTTCTCCTCGGCATGATTGCCAGAAACACAAGGGCGGATATCAATGTGATCGGTCTCGTCGGGGAACGGGGGAGAGAGGTCCGCGAATTCATCGAAAATAACCTCGGCAAGGGGGGGCTGGCCAGGTCCGTGGTTGTTGTGGCAACATCGGACATGCATCCCTTAGTCAGGATGAGAGCGGCATATGTGGCGACTGCCATAGCGGAATATTTCAGGGATCAGGGGATGAATGTTCTCCTTATGGTCGATTCCTTGACCCGTTTTGCGATGGCCCAGAGAGAGGTCGGCCTCTCCGTTGGAGAACCTCCGACCACAAAGGGATATACGCCGTCGGTTTTCAGCCTTATGCCGAAGCTCTTGGAGAGAGCGGGAAGCGTGGAGGGCAACGGGAGTATCACCGGTATCTATTCGGTTCTTGTGGAGGGGGATGATTTTAATGAGCCGGTCGCCGATGCGGCACGATCAATTCTGGACGGCCACATAACCCTTTCCCGCGAACTGGCCGCACAGAATCACTATCCCGCGATCAATATCCTGGAGAGCAGGAGCAGGGTCATGATCGATATTGTAGATAAAGATCACAGAATGAGGGCAAATGATATTATCAATGCCGTAGCCACCTATAAAAAGGCGGAGGATATGATTAATATCGGCGCCTATGTGGAGGGGAGCAATCCGGAGATAGATAATGCGGTACGAATGAGGGATGTGATCAATGCATTCTTGAGGCAAGAGATGGACGAAAAGGTCGGTTTTGAGGAGGGCAGGGCACAGCTCCTCGCCCTTTTTGACTAGGGTGGTACGACCTTGGTTCGCCCGGAGGGGGGTTATATGTTTCATTTTAAATTGCAGCCGGTATTAAATTACAGAAAACTGTTAGAAGAGAAGCTGATGCTTGAATGTGCGGATGCCAGGAAACGTCTCGATGATGAGAGAGAAACGCTGGTGAAACTGCGAAGAGAGATGGCAGACCTTATCTCCCAGTTGAAAGAGAAAGGGGAAACCCGGTTGGGCGCTGCCGATGTTTCATTCTACCTCTCGTATATCAATTATATGAGAGGTGAGGGGACACGCCAGGAAGAGATCATCCGCAGGGCCGGTGAAGATCTGGAAGAAAAGAGAACAGAGCTTGTCGATGCCGCCGGGAAACGAAGAATCCTGGAAATCATCAAAGAAAAAAAACTGGGAGAGTACAAGGTCGAACTGAACGACAGGGAGCAAAAAGAGCTGGATGAAGCTGTAATCTTGCGATCCGGCAGGGGCATAAAAAGTGAAGAAGCTGATAATTATCTGTGAAATTTTGATAGTACTCCTTTTCCTGGCAAAGATTGCCGTGGTGGGGGGAGTAGTAAAGGATTCAAAGACTGCCGACTTCCTTCTGAATGTAGAAAAGGCGTCGGCAGATTCCCTAGCCGTGGCTGTTCCCGCCACTCCGGCGAAGGATATCTTCGAGGACGGCCTGCCGGAGGAGAGAAAATTGCTCTCTTCATTGCTGGGGAAACAGAAGGCGCTTGATGACAGGGAAGACTCCCTGCGGTCTGAGGAAAAGAGACTGCATGCCCTGAAGGATGAGATACTCTTGAAGATCAATAGCCTGCAGGAGATAGAGAAGCGGGTAACGGCACTTCTTGAAGAGGCCGAAAAGATACATGCTGAAAAATACCGGAGCATGGCAAAGGTGTATGAAGCGGCTCCTCCTGCCAAGGCAGGTTCCATGCTGGAAAAACTGGACAGCCGGACAGCGGCGACTATCATCATGAACATGAAAAGTAAAAAAGCAGGAGCCGTATTGGGGTATATAAAGCCCGATAAATCCGTAGCGATAACCAGAGAGATAACCAAAGAGACGGCCACGTCCCGATGAGAGGGCAGTAAGACTCCGATTGGGTCAACTCCCCGTCAGGCAAAACCGGTATTTCTTTCGAATCAGTAGGCAATGTTTGCCCTCTCCCGAATCCTCCCCCACAGCATCATTCCCATAACACATTGATATTAAGCGTTAATTTTGGAGCTTGAGTGGTGGTATGCCTTTTGCTCCTACCCCCTTGCAGGGCAGTAAACCACGGTGCATTCAGCCGGGGCATATCTGCAAGAACGGGGGAACACGCTCAAGGGTGTGATCGTTATAAGGCACAACTCCCCATCACAGTCTGATCTTATAGGGAAACGGGTGTTACGGTGACAGCAGAATCCAATCTGGTACAGCAAGGGCAGGAGAGAGATCCCCTGAACGTGTCTAAAAAGGCACGAAAAGGGGACACTGGCGGGGCGGAAGAGTTGATGCCATTTGCCCGTGTAATGGAAGACGCACAGAGTACGATGCCGCAAGAGGAGGGCGAATGCTCCCTCGAGACCCCCCCCGGCAAAGGGGAGATAAAGGGGAGCTCCGATAAGGGGAATGCAATCAAACGAGGAGAGAAACATGTCGGAGGTTCGGAGAATGTTCCGGGTACGGGGAAAGGTAAGGCAGAAAAAGCGGATCAGTCGCTTCCGGTGAAGGACAATGACCTCGCAGGAAGCTCGCACAAGATCGCTCGGAAAGGCGAAGCGGCGAAGGAGATCAAACTCTCTATAAACATGCCAGAGGGTGACGAAGGGGCAAAAGGCCTCAAGGTCCCTGTGCATACATCGGAGGGTGGCGAAGCGGTGAAAGATTCCAACCCTTTTATGGGTATCTTAAAGGGGACAGGGACAAAGGTAGACACACTATCCCGCGATGCAATCACGGTACTGCCGGAAAAAGGGGGTAAGGGGCAGATCGCGGCGGGGGAAGATGCCCTGCCGAAAAACGATTTCCCGAAGGGAGGTAAGGCG
>JAFCZZ010000233.1 GCA_019314085.1 Deltaproteobacteria bacterium
CAAGATTCGATCTCGTCTCTAACCTCGCTCAAGGAGGACACCACTATATATTCTGTTTTTCCATCTTTTTTAGTATTTCCTCGGCTTCCCTGTCGGTTGGAACGGAGATACCGTACCTTCTCAGGAGGACTCCTCTAGGGCCCTTGTCGAAGTAGCCGAGCTCCCGGAGCCGCTTCTCGACGCGGTCGCCTTGCTCTATGACGTCCCGGAGGTAGGCTTTCTCCCGCTCGTTCAGCGGTCTGCCGAGCCACCTGTGCCCGTCTCTGAGGTACCCTTTGGCCACCTCCCGGTTCCTTAGGGCTGGGATGAGGAGCCATAACGGCACGTGTGTTACGGCTCCTCCAGAACCTTTGCGATCTCTCTTTTCCACTCCTCCCTTATCGCTCTGCAGGCTTCCCTCACCTCCTCTCTGCTCGGTTCTTTAGTGAACTCGTAGATGTCTTCGAGGACGTAGTAGGTTCCGGCCCACCGTGGATGCACCCTGGAGTTCCATCTCTCCTCGAACCCGTTGTCCAATAGAAACTCTCTGAGTCTCTGGTTTCTCGCGTAGTCGTTGAGGACTATTTCTCTGTTGACTCTTACTTTGACTGTGAGCTCGCGCTTGCGGTTGGCTCCCAACGCGAGGCCGAGTAGACCGCCCATCGTCGGGAACCACGGGTGCCTTCGCCACGAAGTATACTTGCGCATGCTTACCGAAACCTGGAAGTCTCTAGTCAATCGGCGTCGGCCTCCTGGTTTTCCTCCACTCTTCGATTAGGAACTTTATGGCGTCGTCGAACGTCTTGTCGCCCCCGTTGATGCTTCGGAGGTAGCCGACGACCTTGCTGAGCTCCCTATGGGTCTCCTCACTTATCTTGAGGGTTTTCTTCATCACCATCACCTCTAGAACTTAGGGGTTAACCCGTACTTTCTTGAGGCTCTTCTAAGATCTTTTATAGCGGTTACCTTAAAGATGTCTAAACAGAAGTATGCTAGGTGATCGATGTTCCTCCAGTCACCAGTTATTTTCCCGAGGCTTCTTACACCGCTAAGTATGTTCTGGGCGTCGCTAGCGAAGTACCGGGCGACATCGTCGACAGTCACTTCATGCTCTCCAGCATTCCAGCCTGAAGTCTTGATTATTAATGTCTTAGCGTTTTTGACTTTAAGCCACTCCGGCCGTTCGATTCCGTTTTCCAGGAAGTATTTTTCCACTTTTTCTTTAGCTCTCAATCCGATATCACCTCTGTAGCCTTTTTGATGATGTCCTCCTGCACTTTGGTTGGATCATCGCCAGCTTGGAGTCTGTTCCACGCTTCCAATAGGAGAAAGTCTTTCTCGTCGAAGCCTCCGCTCTTGCCGGTCAGGGCCGTCAGCGTGAATCTGACTGGGTCTCGATGCTTTATCTTCAGTATTCCGAGTGCGAGCTGTATCAGGATTCCCTTCTTTTCTAGGTCCTCTTTCTTGACGAAGATATCGTAGCCGGTGCTGAACAGGTTGCTCGTGGTCGAGTAGACGACGGCGAAGTCGACTCCGAGCCTCCACAGCAGCTTCACCGTGTCTGTGTGGAACTTCTTGAGCTCCTCGGCGTCCCTACTCCAGTGTAGTATGCAGTCCTCGTGGACTTTAACCCACTCCTCCGACGTCGCCTCGTAGTATCCACGCCACGGGTCTGTACGATGCCACTTGAACTGTATCGGGCACGTGTAGTAGTCGTCCTCGAAGTCGAACGCCAGGTCCTCGAGGTCCTCTTCACCCTCGACCTCGGCGACGAAGAGCTCGTCGACGTAGTCCGTCACGACCCACTTCTCGACCTTGTATTCCTTCGGGTAGTAGATCACCACGGTTCCGTTCGGGTGGATGCGGCAGCTCTCCGCACATGGCGCGCAGACCCAGCCGTCCAGCTTCTCGCTCCACTCGCCGTCCTCTACCGCGTAGTCTCCAAACTCTTTTCTTATTTCTCGGGCTGATGCGCCGCACAGGGCGCATTTCGTTTTGGGACTTATCCCATAGTCCGAGTATCTAAACCTTCCCAACACATTTCACCTCCAATACTTCTTCGTAGTAATTATTAGTCATAAGTAGTATTTAAAGTTTTTGATAAGCCTTTTAAGACAGTATAAAAATATCATAATAAACTTTAAATAACTAAACCAGCATATAACAAGCTGGTGATTGTGATGAAAAAACACGAATGGGTTAAAATGGAAGAGGAAGGAATAGCATGGCTACAAAGTAAGGGATTCAAAGTTCTGGTAAGAGGCGGTGTTCTAACCCCATTCGATGTTATTGTAGCCAAGAACGATAAACAATACATCGTTAACATCAAAGCGACAACACGTCACGCCGGAGTTTTTGGTGTTCATTTTAGAAATCTGGAAAGACTAATGAAATCATACCCGCAGTATATTCCATGTATCCTCTTCGTGTGCGATAATGAATACTACTTGTTCCAATATGTTGAACCCTGAGTGAAAACCTATCGGTCTACCTTAAACCTTTTAACTGTCTGCAGTCGAATTAATCATGGTGAACCGTTTGAGCGAGCTTCCAGAGGACGTAAAACGCTTTCTGAACGAGTTGAGACGTAGAGGGATAAAGCCGGATCTGGTTGCGGTGGAGAGGACGCCTCCCCCAGACGAAACGTACCACGTTTACAGGGATGACAGGTATGAGGGAATTCGAAGCGCTGACGACGTTTTCCGAGAGAGGAACTTCGTCGTGTGCGGCAAGCTCACGTGCACCGCGTTCATCGATGACGTGATAGAACTGGTTTTGGATAGGATTAAGGGTCGTGTGATGGAGCCGGAGGAGTGGTGAGCTGGGAGGAGATAGGCCGAATCTACATGCGGAAAGCTAGAGAAGCCGAACCGTGGAAGGGTATCATGTATGGCATAGCGCACACTCACCTGATGAGGATAGACTACGATAAGAAGGCAGTCGACAGGATGCTTGAGACGGCTCCTAGCCCTAACGAGGCCAAGAGAAGGTGTCCGATAAGCCCTAATGTGTTCAGGGGTCTGGGGTTTTACCGAACGGACACGGTTTCGAAGACCATATGCGACAAGGCGGAGCACAGCGACAAGTTCATATCTGCGGTTAGAAGGTGTGCTAGAGACGAGCTTAAGGCTATGAAGCTCGAGGGCGTCGACATGTATGGGCTTGGGTGGAAAGGAGCCGACATGACGCTGCTGGACTGCGGCTGCGAGACGCCAGTCATCGACGTCCACTTGGCAAGATACCTAGCCAGAACCGACCCGGAGTTCCTGAGGGAGCTCGGATTGAAGGAGTACGACCCTGAAGCCGTGAGCAGGAAGGTCAGGACGATACAGATATCCAGAAACCCCACTAGGTACGACCGGCTGTGGAGGATAGCGAAGAAGCACGCCGAGAGGGAGGGTAAGCCGGCCGGCGAGTGGCATGTGGAGGTCTGGATGCGTGAGAGGTTTAGAAGCGAGTATCCAAGGCTGACCGAAGAGCAGAGGCTCGAGCTAGCCAGAAACTACGTGAGAAACCTGTTCAAGTGATGGGCTTAGAGCATTTCTCTACTTCCATCCGCTAGACCTCGCATAGCTTGTTCTTGAACATCTCGCTAGCCGCGGTCTTGACGGCCAGCTTGAGGTGCTCGACGGCATCCATGATCTCCGGCCAGTCCTTCCTCCTAACCGCGGTCTTGAGCCTGTCGTGGAGCGACCTGAGGGCTTCGGTGTCCTCCGGCGTCGTGCAGCCCTCGAACTCCAGGGTGTCGATCCCAGATTTAATTGCCTTTCTGTGGTACCTCACGCCTGACCAGTGGCCGCATGCACCTGCCTCTAGGATGCCCTCCGTGTCCGCCGCTAGGTCCATCAGGATGCCGACGCACATCCAGCATGGAGGCTTCCTTTCAGCCATAACTTACCCGCCTTCTTTCTTCATAGCCCTGCTGACCGCGTAGCCGACTACCAAGGCGCCGACGACTGCAAGTGAACCCCACGCCAGTATGCTCATCCAGTCTATCGGCGGTCTCGGAATACCCGGCGCCTCTTCCTC
>JAFCZZ010000234.1 GCA_019314085.1 Deltaproteobacteria bacterium
AAGAGAAAAAATCCCCCCTGTTTCGACTCCTGGGCAGGTCCCTGTCCAAGGTAAAGGCGGAAGAAGAAGATCTGGACAAACTGAAGGATCTCTCGGGGAAGGGGGTCGTTGTCCACGCCCTGAAGAACCAGAGCCAGCTCAACTGCCTGATCCTTCGGAACGTCTTGACCAGGGGGGACGTCGAGAGGCCCGTTTATTGTCACGGCATTAACATGCTTCTCTGGCAACCCTTTCGGGATGCCTTGAGGGCGATCATCTCGCGATTTTTCTACAACCCCTTCAGGAACAAGTATCTCAAAAGAATAACGGAAAAGGGGAAGGGAGATGGACACTCCGGTCTTTCTGGTGCCCCAGCTTGTCGCGTACGGGCGCAGACGGGAGAAAAAGGACAAGAGCCTGGCGGTCCTGCTGTTCGGCCAGACCGAAAATCCGGGAACCCTGCGGAGGGTAATAACCTTCTTCAGACTGTACCACAAGGCCTTTGTCGTGTCCTGTGAGCCTGTGAACCTCTCGGAATTTTTGGAGATCCACAGCGGTAAGTCGAGGGAGGCCATCAGCTATCTCCTGAGACGCGAGATCATAGACAGGATTGATGAGGAAAAGAGGACCATTGTCGGTCCTGTCCTCAAGTCGCGGGAGGAGATAGCGGGGATAGCCCTGAGAGACCCGGGATTGATACGGTTCATGGAGGAGATGGCCGCAACCGGAAAGGAGGGGTACGGCACCATCGTTGACAGGGCCAATGGATACCTGCTTGAGATAGCCGCCGGGTATAATGACACGTACATTGGATTCATGGACAAGGTCCTCACCTGGTTATGGGACAATATATATGATGGTGTGATCGTAGACAAGGAGGGCCTCGCGCGGATGAGAGAGGTCTCCAAGAAGATGCCCTTTGTCGTGATCCCGTGCCATCGCAGTCACATGGACTATCTCCTGATTCACTATGTCTTTTACTACAACAACATACAGCTCCCCTTCATCGCCGCCGGCGCCAATCTCAGCTTCTGGCCCCTGGGGTACTTCGCCAGGAATCTTGGAGCCTTCTTTATCAGAAGGACGATCGGTGGCAACGCCCTGTACGGAGAGGCCCTTGCCAAATACGTCAAGACACTCCTCGCGGAGGGGTTCCCCATAGAATTCTTCATTGAGGGCGGAAGGAGCCGTACCGGGAAGATGGTGATGCCGAAATACGGTCTCTTCTCGATGATCATGCAGGCGTACAGGGAATCACATTTTGACGATCTGGCCATCATTCCGGTTTTTGTCGGGTACGACAGGGTTGTGGAAGAAAGGTCGTATCTGAAAGAACTGGGGGGGCGCAGTAAGGAAAAAGAAAAGATATCATCCCTGCTCAAGAGCATCAATATCCTCAAGAAACGCTATGGGGGTGTTTACATGAACGTGGGGGAGCCGATGCTGCTCAAGTCGTACCTCGCTTCACAGGAGACCCCCATCGAGGAGATGACCTTGTCGGAAAGAAGGATCCTGTATAGAAAAATGGGGTATGAGGTTGTTAATGAGATAAACGAGGTATCCGTCGTGACGCCCTTCTCTCTGGTAGCCGCGGGGCTCCTGTCCTACTACCGAAGGGGTATATCCCATGATGATCTGATGGAGATCCTCAATGAATTCTATGATTATCTCGACTTCCGGGGAGTGAGATTTTCGTCCACCTTTGCCAACAGGGAGAAGGCACTTAACGATGCTTTGGGAATGTTTGAGTCGTCCGGGTTTATATCGAGGATGGGGCCCGAAGAGGGGGATGAGGAAGATGAACTCGCCGAGACGATATACTCCGTGGATGAGGACAGGAGGCTGAATATCGAGTATTACAAGAACAACATACTCCATTCCTTTGTCTCTCTCTCGTTCGTGTCCACCTCTCTCCTCTCCAACTCCCGTACCGAGATTTCCCTGTCCGAGGTGATGGAAGACTACGACTTCTTCAAGGCCCTGTTCATGGACGAATTTATATATGACAACAAGGTGGATGACCGTGAAGAGGTGCAGAGGGTTTTATCATACGCCCGTGACAGGGGCATGATTATCCTTCATGAAGATGCCGACGAGTCGATGGCCTCTATAGCGGTGACCGGTAAGGGGAGGACATCTCTCCCGCCATTCGCCGGGCTGGTACAAAATTATCTGGAGTCTTACTGGATTGCATCGAGGGGGCTCACATATCTTAAAGGCAAGGGAAGGCAGAAGAAAGACCTGATCAAGAAGATCCATAAACTCGGCGTAAAGATGTACAAGAAGGGAGAGATCTCCAAGACGGAAGCCCTCTCCCAGTCGAATTACAAAAACGCCCTGAAGTTTCTTCTGGACTATGGCGCGATATCAATGTCCAGTGAGGGGGACGGCGAAGGCGTACGAATCTTTTCCCTGGCTGACAAGGGACGGTTGGAGACCCTCAGACGGAAGCTGTTCAACTTCATGAGATAGGCACATAAGGGGGGGGTCGGGTTTCGAAACCCGACCCCCCTCTCTTCTATCCTATGCTGTAAAAGGCGCCCTTTCCCCGGTATATCGATTGGTCTCCCAGTTCCTCTTCTATTCGGATAAGCTGATTGTATTTTGCGAGGCGTTCACTCCTGGAGACGGAGCCGCTCTTGATCTGTCCGCAGTTCAACGCGACGGCTGCATCAGCCATGAATGTGTCTTCCGTTTCTCCCGACCGGTGAGATATGACGGTAGTGTATCCGGCCTCCTTTGCCCTCTCAATGGTTTCAACGGTTTCTGTCAGTGTGCCTATCTGGTTGAGTTTGATCAGGATGGAGTTGGCCACGCCGAGGGATATCCCTTTTTCAAGCCTTTCTTTGTTTGTGACGAAGATATCATCTCCCACGATCTGTATCTTTGAACCCAGCGCGTCCGTCATCAGTTTCCATCCGTCCCAGTCATCCTCCGCCAGGCCATCTTCGATCGATATGATCGGGTACCGTTCGACCAGGTCGCCATAAAAAGCGATCAGCTCTTCGGATGTCTTGACCGGATTTTTTTCTGCGGAGAGCGTATAGTTTCCATCCCGGTAGAATGCACTTGCGGCCGAATCGATGGCGATGAAGATATCGTTCCCCGGTGAATACCCGCTTTTCCCGATGGCCTCCATGATAAGGAGCAGGGCCTCCTCGTTGGATTTCAGGTTGGGGGCGAATCCGCCCTCATCTCCCACCGCCGTGTTGTAACCCTTTCCCTGCAAAACAGCCTTGAGGTGGTGAAAGACTTCGCTGCACATCCTGATTCCCTCCCTGAAATCGGGGGCTCCGACAGGCATGATCATGAATTCCTGTATATCGACGTTATTGTCGGCATGCTGTCCACCGTTCAGGATGTTTGTCATAGGAACGGGTATCTCTCTGGCGGAGACCCCTCCTAGGTAGCGGTACAGGGGAAGGCCGACTGTCTCTGCGGCCGCCCTGGCGCAGGCAAGGGAGACGCCCAGTATGGCGTTGGCGCCGAGGGAGCCCCGATTGTCCGTCCCGTCCAGTTCAATCATGGTACGGTCAATCTCTCTCTGCAGGAGACAGTCCATACCGATGATCTCCGGTCCTATCTTGTAGGTTACGTTTTCGACGGCCTTCTCGACACCCTTTCCCAGGTAGCGTTCGCTGTCGTTATCCCGAAGCTCCAGCATCTCGTGCTCTCCGGTTGATGCTCCGGATGGAACGGATGCCCTTCCCACTATTTCCGAACTGAGGGTCACCTCTGCCTCTACGGTAGGATTCCCTCTCGAATCAAGTATCTCTCGCGCGTATACATCGATAATCTCTGTCATGGGTCCTCTCCTGTCTGCAGATTTTAACGAACGATCAAACGTATCCTTCGGTTACGCTTATTATACCTATGTGGAAGGATTTTCAAGGCAAGAAATGGGCAGGATACGGAAAGACAGGGACCGCAGAGCGCTCCGGCATGGTTCTTTTCGGTGGGACGAGTAGCCCGGTAGTCTTGCACGTGAAGATTACCGGGCACTCGGTGTTAACTGATTCCTCGGATCTGATCCGCCATCGATCGTGAGAACTGGTCTATCTTTCCGGAAGAGGCTGACCGAATCCCGGCGGATGCCTTTCGTGCCTCTTCAATCCTCTTCTGTGCCTCTTCCTGGGCCGCGG
>JAFCZZ010000235.1 GCA_019314085.1 Deltaproteobacteria bacterium
GAAGGGGTACTCGAACCTCGCGCCCGGCCAGGAGCTCTGGGTGCCGGCCGGGGACGCCGAGCGCCTCGTGCGCAACCAGCTCGCCGAGCGCGTGGGCGAAGGGGGAGGGCGGGAATCTTCCCCGCCGGAACGGGGAAGAGAAGAGCCTCGGGGTCATGCACCGGTCCAGCCCGGTTTTTCACCTCCCCCGCCCTCCCCCGCCGAACCGGATCCCCGGCTGGTCAGCTTCCTGAACACGAGGGGGTTCAGGCGCCTCGCCGACCGCCCGGCCTGGACGAAGCACGACAAGGTGGGGAACCGCATCGTCCGCCTCGTCGTCGACTTCAAGGCGAACCCCCGGGGGAACCGCTACGGGTACGTGCTCAACGAGGAGACGGGCGAGTGGGAGGAGTCCAGGGAGCTGAGGGACGCGGCGGAGGACCTCCTGGCCTTCAAGCGCTTCCGCGACGAGCTGGAGCGCGGCGGGCAAGAGCGCCTGACCGTGAAACCCGCCCCGAAGCCGGGCGGGGCGCCGGCCGGGGGGCAGGCCCTCACGGTCGAGGAGGGGCAGGAGCTGATCCTGATGGTCGAGCAGCGCGACGAGCAGCAGATCATGCAGGAAATTTTGGGGGACGTCCTGCGCCAGTACGTGTACCGGTTCGAGGTTGGGGGGCGCGTGGTCACCAACGTGAGCTACGCGGGGGTAAAGGAGGCCGCCCGCCGGCGGGGGAACATCCACGTCACCAAGATCGAGGTGGACGAAATGAAGGACGGCCAGGGGTACCTCGCCAAGGCCGAGATCTACGACCTCGCGAACAACTTCAAGACATGGGGCGTCGCCGTCCAGCGGAAAAAGATGAGGCTGCGCGACGGGCGGGAGGTGGAGGACGACTTCTGCGTCCAGAAGGCCGTGTCCAAGGCGATCCGCAACGGCCTCCGCGCGTGCGTCCCCGAGAAGCTGATCGCCGAAGGGGGGAGGGGTTGAGCCGCAAAGAAGTTGAGACCCAGAGGCTTCATGCGAGCCATAAAGTATGTGGAGCCCAAAATAGCGGTGCGAGCCATAGAAATTTTGGGGCCCACGGTACACGTGCGAGCCAGAAATTGTCTGAAGCCCGGAAGAGGAATGCGAGCCGCAAAGGGTATGAAGCCCATGGAGAGTCTGCGAGCCATCGGAGATATGGAACCCAAAATATACATGTGAGCCATGAAGTGTGTGGAAACCATAGACCGGATGCGAGCCATAGTGTTTTTGAACCCCATGAGGCAAATGCGAGCCATAGAAAGTTTGAAACCCAAAGTCGCTCTGCGAGCCAAAATAGCTATGAAACCCAAACCCTTTGTGCGAGCCATGGTTTAAGCGAAGCCCAACAGCAGGGTGCGAGCCAAAAGAGCTTTGAAGCCCAAAGAGTCGGTGCGAGCCATGGGTTCGGTGGAGCCCGGTGGAGATTTGCGAGCCAAAAAAGCTATGAAGCCCAAAAAGCTGATGCGGGCCATGGATTCGATGGAGCCCACTGGATAGTTGCGAGCCATCGATTAAGTGAAGCCCAGAGGCTTAGTGCGAGCCGTAGGATAAATGAACCCCAGACTGCCAATGCGAGCCGCAAAAATGGTGAAACCCAAAATATAAATGCGAGCCAAAATATGCGTGGGGCCCAAAGTTTTCCTGCGAGCCACGGCGACTTTGAAGCCCATGGAACGGGTGCGAGCCGAGAGAAACGTGGGATCCAAAGCAACTGTGCGAGCCCATACCTTTGGGACCCACGTAACGGGTGCGAGCCATAGATCTCGTGAAACCCAAAAGACGGTTGCGAGGGAGCCCCCCGGGATGCGGCGGATGAGGGAACGTATGCAAAGATTGAAGCACCCGCGCCTCCGCATCCTGGTCGAGTCGTACTACGACATCCAGAAGCTCCGGGTTGCCGTCTCGAACCGCCTCCAGATGTACGAGAAGCTGGACGTGCTCACCCCCCCCTCCAGGCGGCCAAGCTCCGGGAGATCGTCGACGGCTTCATGCGCGACGAGCAGAAGCTCAAGAGGGAGATCAAGGGCGAGCTGAGGGGGATCCCGGTGTGGCGGTGGCTCAAAACCATCAAGGGGATCGACGCCGTGATGGCCGGGGGGCTTGTCGCGTGGCTCGACGACCCCGCGAGGGCGCCCCACCCGAGCTCGTGGTTCAGGTACGCGGGGCTGGACGTGTGGCCGTACTGCCTGGCCTGCGAGGAGTACTTCGACTTCGACTGGAGGCCGAGCGAGCGCCCGAAGTGCCCGAAGTGCGGCGCGGCGCTCGTCGGCAGGGCGCCGAGGCGCGTGAGGGGGGAGAAGGCCCCCTGGAACTGGCGTCTGAGGACCCACCTGTGGAAGGTCTTCAAGCAGATCCTCCAGGCGGAAAAAAGGAAGGGGGTGTACAAGGAGGGGGCGTTCTACGGCCCGGCCTACGAGCGCTACAAGGCTGAGGAGATCGAGAAGTGCAGGCGGGAGGGCCTCAGGATCGTCCCCTCGGAGGACCTGCCGACGAAGGGCGGGAAGAAGTACGAGCCCCCCGGCGTGATCTCCGTCGGCCACGTCGACGCCAGAGCCAGGCGGAGGATGCTTAAGCTCTTCCTCGCCCACCTCTGGGTGGTCTGGCGCACGATGGAGGGGCTGCCGGTGCACGAGCCGTACGCGGCCAGGCTGGGGCACCGGGTGATCCCGCCGCCGAACTGGCCGCTCAAGGAGGGGAAAAAACGTGGCTGAGATGAAGCTGAAGCGCATCGAGAACGGGTTCTTGGTGGAGTACCAGCACGCCTTGGAGCACGGGGTCAGGTACTTCCCGACCATCAGCGAGCTCCTGAAGTTCGTGGCCAATAAGACGCGCGAGTGGGAGTGGAGATGATATGTCCAAGGGAGCTTCAAGTGGAGGGGAAAACGTGGGTGAGTACTGCCAGAGGGGCCCCGAGTTCTGGCTGAAGGTCCTGACTCTCGCGAGGCGCATGAGGGCGCCGCCGCCATCTTCAGAGGGAGTGAGGCTTGAAGACGTTATCGGCGAAGTGGTCAGGGCCGTGGAGGAGATCGAGCGGGTGAGATGATGAAGGTGTATCACGGCAAGAGGGTCAGCAAAGTCGGCGGACAGCCAGCTTACGTGGATGGGAGACCTTTGAAGCACGTGGTCAGGCACTCGCCCGATGGATTTCAGTGGGGGTACGGAGGCTCAGGACCCAGCGATTTGGCTCTGTCGATCCTCACCGACTGTCTGGGCAAGGAGCTGGCGGAGAAGTACTACCAGCAGTTCAAGCGGGACTTTGTGGCCAAGTTCGGGGACGAGTGGGAGGTGAAGGAGGAGGAAATCCGGGAGTGGCTAGCCACCGTGGAGAGGTGAGAGACAATTGCCCAACTTGTCGTGGAAAACTACTAAAAGAGAGGAAGGGGGTGAGCGGGTGAGGTACTACGAGGTGAAGTACCCGGGCTCAAACGAGTGGGTGTCCACCCCGAGCGTTCGGGGGAGGACGTACCCGGAAGGAACTAAAATCAGGGTCGTCGTGACTGACAGGGACGGTACCCTGCTGGACTCGTGGGAGATCCCCCTGAGGAACGGCAAGCCGGACTTCAGGAGGGCCCCGGGGAAGCGGAGCGGATACTAGCGGCGAGGCGGAGAGAAACTTCCTTATTTGACGTGACCGAGTTCACATGACAGCTTGCCTCCCGAGGGGGTGCAGGTGATGCTTACAATGGAAGAGAGGGTAAAATCCTTTCTGAGCAGGTTCCCCAAAAGCCACCTCTGTATAGTCAACGGGCACCTCGAGGGCGTGTGGATCGTCGGCAACACATTTAGGGGATCGTACAGCGGTGGCTACTACGGCTGCTACCCCCACAGCTATCTGGAGCGGGTCCTCTCCATCTTTCCCGACCTGAAGCCGTTCCATCTCTTCTCCGGGATGGTCGAGGACGACTGGGCGCTGGACATAAACCCAAATTCAAAGGCGTCGGTAATCGGGGACGCCCACCACCTCCCGATAAAATCTGAAAGCTTGGAGCTGATAGTCGCCGACCCTCCTTACACGAAGGAGGACGCGAGGAAGTACGGGTTCCCAATGGTAAAGAAAACGAGGGTCCTGCAGGAGTGCTGGCGTGTTCTGAGGGACGGTGGGTTTCTCGTCTGGCTCGACCTGACGTACCCCCAGATCCACTACAAGGATCTTTACAATTTCAAGCTTTACGGCCTTATCGCGGTCGTGGTCTCAACGCAGCACAGGATCAGGCAGTGCACGATACTCCAGAAGAAGCCCATTTCGGCGGGAGGTGAGAAAATTGGAGAAAGCCTACCTGCCTGAGTACGGGTGGGTGGAGGTCTGGGATCTCCCAAAAGTGCCCCCGAAGAAGCAGCGGGAGGGCAGGTACGTTTCCGAATCCTTCGTGCACCCGGCCAAGATGGACTGCCTGCTCTGCCGGAAGATAATCGAGACCTACACGCGGCCGGGGGACTTGGTTCTGGACCCCATGGCGGGCATAGGAACCACCCTAGTCGAGGCCGCCTACCTCGGCAGGAACGCCGTGGGTGTGGAGCTTGAGGAGAAGTTCGTCCGCATAACCGAGCGCAACATCGGGCTGATGGAGGGGGCCCGAACGCTCACGCCCAAGGGAAAGGCGCAGATCATCAGGGGGGACGCGAGAGAGCTGTCCAAGCTGCTGGCGGAAGAGGTGGACGCGGCGGTGTTCTCGCCACCCTACACCGGTGCCGTGCAACACGGGGGCGGGCTGGTAATGCAGGGTAAGTTCCAAGTTGGCGAGTCGACAAGGGCAACGTACGGCCCCTCGAAAAGCAACATCGGGAACCTTGAGTACGGCAAAGTCGACACCATTGTCACCTCGCCACCCTACTCCGAGTCGATGTCAAAGAGGCGCAAGGGGTACACCACCCTTCCACAGCTCTCGCGCACCAGACATATGGGAGCGGACTCAAGCGACGAGAACATAGGCAACCTCCCGCACGGCGAGGTAGACGCGATAGTCACCAGCCCGCCCTACGAGAGAGCCGTCAGCCGCAAGCTCGGTGGCGGGGACAAAAATCCCCCTTTCAAAATCGGATGCAGATTCAGGGACAATTTTCCCGCAGTAAGTGACGACAACATCGGGAACCTCCCGCACGGGTGGATTGACGCTGTGATAACCTCCCCGCCCTACGAGGAGGGCATGAGCGAGAAGCGGCACGCGACCCCCGGCACGGGGAGGACGGAGAGGCTCTGGAGGGAAAAACGCCTCGGGGGCTATCCAAGCTCGGGGGGCCAGATCGGGGCGATGAGGCAGGAGACCTACCTCTCGGCCATGTTCCGCGTTTATCAGGAGTGCTTCCGCGTCCTCAGGCCGGGCGGGCGGATGGTTCTGGTGGTCAAGCGGTTCATAAGAAACAAGAGGGTTGTGAAGCTGGATCTGGACACAAAACTCCTCTGTGAGCGGGCCGGGTTTGTCCATGAGGCCACCAAGCTCTTCAGGCTTCCTTCCCGGTCTTTTTGGAGGATCCTCTACCGCAAGAAATTTGGGAACGAGGTCCCCGAGATCGACACTCTGGACTACGAGTTCGTCCTCATTTTCAGAAAACCTTCCTAAGCCAAAAGTATCTTATTCGTAGCCGGTCAGATACGAATGGGAAACCCTGCCTCGCCTCATCCTAGTTTTTATGAGTCAACGACAAGTTGGGAATGATGGAACCCCCCAGACCGGAGAAGATCTTCGAGGTGCTCAGGGTCCTCGCGGAGTCCCTGAATGAGGGGATCGAGCGCTTGGATCGGGAGATAAAGAGGCTCGACGAGGCGCTGGACCCGAGGCGCGGGGCCGCACGCTCGGTGTTCGAGGAAATCCTCGGCGAGGTCAAGGGGAG
>JAFCZZ010000236.1 GCA_019314085.1 Deltaproteobacteria bacterium
CGAAGAGATGAACCGGGCGGGTGCCCAAGAGGTTTTTCTGCCCGCCGTACAGCCGGCCGAACTCTGGATGGAGTCGGGGCGGTGGAATATGTACGGGAAAGAGTTGCTCAGGGTCAGAGACCGGCACAACCGGGACTACTGCATCGGACCGACGCATGAAGAGGTGATAACCGCACTGGTTCGCGATGAGATACAAACATACCGACAACTCCCCAAGAACCTCTATCAGATCCAGACAAAGTTTCGTGATGAAATACGGCCGCGGTTCGGCATTATGCGGTCCAGGGAATTTGGCATGAAGGATGCTTACAGCTTCGATGCCACTGAAGAGGGGGTGGAAGAAAGTTACCGTAAGATGTTCGATGCCTATAACCGAATATTCACGCGGTGCGGACTTCACTTCCGGCCGGTAGAGGCAGACAGCGGTAATATAGGGGGAAGTTTTTCCCACGAATTCATGGTCACCGCCGATTCGGGAGAGGACGCGATGGTCCATTGCACCTCATGTGCCTATGCCGCAAATCTTGAAAAGGCCGAGTGCCCCCGACCGGAGGAAGAGGCTGTACCGGACGCGGAATATTTACCCCTTGAGGAGACACATACACCCGATGTGAGGACCATCGAGGAGGTCTGCGCGTTTCTCGGTGTAGCTCCCCGTGACGTCGTAAAGACAATGATATTCATGTGTGACGAGAAACCGGTGGCCGCGCTGGTGAGGGGTGATGAGGAGATAAACGAGATAAAACTGAAGAATTATCTTGCGTGTGACTCGATCGAACTCGCGATGGACGACACCATACTGCAGGTAACGGGCTCTCCCCGAGGATTTGCTGGACCTATGGGAATCAAGTGCCGAATTATCGCAGACTATTCTCTTTTCGGTATGAAAAATTTTGTTATAGGGGGTAACCGGGAGGATTACCACATCAAAAACTGTAACAGCACGCGGGATTTTGAGATAACCGAGTATGCCGATCTGAGGATCATACGGAAAGAAGATCTGTGTCCGCGTTGTGGGGAAGAGATCAGAATTGTCCGAGGTATCGAAGTGGGGCACGTATTCAAACTCGGTATCAAGTACAGCAAGGCGATGAACGCCACCTTCCTCGACAAAGATGGCAAGGAAAAACATATGATAATGGGGTGTTACGGAATCGGTATCGGGAGAACGGCCGCCGCGTGCATCGAGCAGAGTCATGACGAAGATGGTATTATTTGGCCCTTGGCGCTTGCGCCATTTCACGTGATCATCACACCGGTGAACATGAAAGATGAACAGATCTCCAAGGCCGCGGAAGATCTGTACAAGCGGCTTGTCGCAAACGGGATAGAGGTTATACTGGATGACAGGGATGAACGGGCGGGTGTCAAATTCAAGGATGCTGACCTGATAGGCATACCCCTCAGGATCACGATAGGCTCGAAGGGCCTTGCAGAGGGCAAGGTTGAGGTGAAATTCCGGAAATCCGGAGAGGTTGAAAAGATACCGATTGAGACGGTAAGCGACTATATAGCCGGCATCATAGGCGAGGGATAAGATCGGGATTAAGCGTTCACGGATTACGGTTCAACAGTTCGGAAATACTCCATCTTTAAACCAGGAGTTTTAAACTCGATGCCCTGAGATCGAGACCCGAAAATTGAGATTCGAAGTATGGTACGGATAACCGACATATTGGAAGAGGGCCATAACTATCTCTCTCGTAAGGACCTTGAGATGATAGAGAAGGCTTACATTTTTTCAGCATCTGTTCATCATGGACAACTTCGCCTGTCGGGAGAGCCCTATCTGATCCACCCCCTCGAAGTGACCGGAATGCTGGTGAAGATGGGTCTTGATGCCGCCTCACTGATCACCTGTCTCCTCCATGACACCGTCGAAGACACCCTCGCCACCCTGGAGCAGATAGAAGATGCCTTCGGCAAGGATGTTGCTTTTCTCGTCGATGGTCTGACCAAGATAAGTAAGATAACCTTTGGAGATCAGCTGGAACGTCAGGCGGAGAACTTCAGAAAGATGATACTGGCCATGTCCGCCGATATGCGGATACTGTTGATAAAACTGGCTGACCGGCTTCACAACATGCGGACGCTTGATTTTCAGCCCACAGACCGACAGATGTTCATAGCGCAGGAAACCCTCGAAGTATACGCACCGCTGGCCGCCCGTCTCGGTATAAACTGGATAAAGGATGAGCTGGAAGACCTGTCACTGAAATATCTCCATCCGGATGGATATAATGAACTGGCCGAACGGGTGGACAAAAAGAGGGAAGAACGTGACCAGTACACCGAAGAGGTAAAGAACATTATCCGGGAACAGATAGAAAATTTTGGCATCAAAGGAGGGGTCCGGGGAAGATCAAAGCATTTTTACAGTATTTTCAAAAAGATGCATGAACAACGCATCAATTTCGATGAGGTGTACGACCTCACCGCGTTCAGGATAATCCTTGATTCGGACGAAGAAAGAAAGTGCTACGAGGTGCTCAGTGTCATTCATGCCCTCTGGAAGCCCGTTCCCGGACGCTTCAAGGACTATATAGCGATGCCCAAGGCGAACAACTACCGCTCCCTGCATACGACGGTGATCGGCCCGTATGGGGAGCGGGTTGAGATACAGATACGGACGAAAGAGATGGACGAATGGGCGGAGAAGGGGATTGCCGCCCACTGGAGGTACAAGGAGGGGAGGGCCTTCTCCACGGAGGATGGAGAGCAGATCAACAAACTCAGAGAGTTGCTCGATATGCAAAAGGAGCACAAGGACGCCAGGGAATTCATGAAGAATCTGAAACTGGCCCTCTATCCGGACGAGGTCTACGTATTTACGCCGCGGGGAGATGTTAAATCCTTCCCCAAAGGTGCCACGCCGATCGATTTTGCCTACAGTATACATACCGATGTGGGGAACCAGTGCATAGGGGCAAAGGTGAACCGAACCATCGTTCCTCTGAAATACAAGCTCCAGAATGGTGATACCGTGACAGTTATGACCCAGACCGGTCATTATCCAAGCAAAGACTGGTTGAAATATGCGGCCACATCAAGGGCCATATCCAAGATAAAACAGTGGATCAAGACAGAAGAACGCGAAAAGAGTATCGCTCTCGGGAGAGATATCCTTGAGAAGGAACTCAAGAGGCATCATCTGAAGTTCAGCCAGATGGTTAAGGCCAACGAATTCAGCGCCATATTGGAGGAATATTCTCTGTCCACCGTGAATGACATGCTGGCGCTTATCGGTTACGGAAAGCTGTCGGCAAAACATGTGACCCATCACCTGTTGCATGAAGAAGAGAACGAAGAAGACGAGAAAAGGGGAATTCTGGAAAGGGTCAAAGAGAGGTTCAAAAAGGCCCGCTCCGATGCCGGCATATCCATTACGGGTATTGATAACATTATGGTACGATTTGCCAAATGCTGCAGTCCTCTTCCCGGAGATGACATAGTCGGTTGCGTAACGCGGGGGAGAGGTATAACCGTCCATCTTTCCAACTGTCCCCGGATACGGGAAATGGATCCCGAGAGAATCATCGCGGCGCAGTGGAATGTGGATCAGAAACAGACTTTTTCGGTCGGCATCAGGGTAACCTGCTCAGACAAGAAGGGGCTTTTGTCCGAATTAAGCAATGTCATATATTCTCTGGGAATAAATACGACGTATGTCAATGTCGATACAACGCCGGGCGATTATGCAATATGCAACTTTCAATTGGACATAAAGGATCTCAAGCAACTCAACCTGGTAGTTTCCGAGCTCAACAAATTGAAGAGTGTTTCATCTGTTGAAAGGATGAAAGAACCCTTTCATGGTAGCGGGAAGAACAAAATGCGCGAGACTATTGACATCCGGCACTAAATTGCTGTACTAGATTCGCGCAGTAACTTTTATGAGTGGGGATATAATGATTATGAGATCAAGAAACACGATATGGGTGCTGGTGACCGTGCTGATATGGCTGGTTTTTCCCCTGTCAGCGGCCGTGGCG
>JAFCZZ010000237.1 GCA_019314085.1 Deltaproteobacteria bacterium
TCCGGCATAAAACTGGTTCACTTCAGCACCGATTATGTCTTTGACGGAACAAAGAAGAACCCTTACGTGGAGGAGGATGCCTGCAACCCCATCAATGCCTATGGGAGATCCAAGCTGAAGGGGGAGGAATACCTCAGGGAGATCTCGGATGATTACCTGCTCGTAAGAACGTCCTGGCTCTACGGGAGACATGGGAGAAACTTTGTCGAGGCAATCGTGGAGCGGGCGGAGAAGACGGGAAAGCTGGAGGTGGTCGATGATCAGAGAGGCTCCCCCACCTATACCGTCGATCTGGCAGCGGCGGTGCGGGTCCTTATCGAGGGTGATCATCGAGGTGTTTTCCACCTGACAAACAGGGGGGTATGCACCTGGTACCAGTTTGCCCTCAAAATCCTGGAATACAGGGGTATGGAAAGCGTCAGCATTGTTCCCATACAATCGGCACAGCTCGGCAGAGGTGCACCCCGTCCGGAATACTCGGTCCTCAGTTGCAGGAAATTCGCCGATGCCACCCACCGGACGATGCGGTTCTGGCAGATAGCGCTCGAGGAGTATATGTTCCGTATGAGCTAAGGAGGGGTAACAGATGGCCACCGTGGGGAGAGACAACCTCCAGAGGGTACATACCGTTCCGAACACGGGCTTTGCCCGGGCCTATCTCATCGAAGGCGAAGACGGTCTCATGGCCGTTGACGTGGGGAGCCTTGGGTGTGCGAAGGATATAGCCGAGCACATAACCCGTGTATTGGGCCGGACCCTGGATGATCTGCACTATATAACGGCCACGCACTTTCACATAGACCACATCGGCGGAATCGGCCACCTGCTTGGGCTGTGCCCGCCCCGGACACGGGTTATGTTCCACGCCATGGTGAGGAATTACCTCACGGGGGAGAGGAAGATATCACTGATAAAGAACTGGTTCGTGGGCCTCCCCCCCGCGACGGTGGTGAGCGCCCGCTACCTGAGGAGGTTTTCCCATCTGGGTGTTGAGAGCCTGACGGGGATCCCCCTCCCCGGGCTGAGAAATATCATCAGGCTTCCCTTTAGTCCCGACCGGATTGATTATTTCGGAGATGGGGAAGAAAAGATCTCCTCACTCGGCAATTTCGGTTTCGGGAGGTGGAGTGTGCTACGGACCCCCGGTCATACGGAGGATTCGGTCTGCTTTTTCAACGAGACGACGGCGGAACTGCTGTCAGGAGACCTGATCATCAGTATATCAAAAGACGGCAGGGGAGAGCTGAACCGCTTTTACTGGAGGAGGGACCGTATAACAGAATCGTACGAGTATCTGCTCAGGACCATCAACCCTATGGTTATCTACCCCGGCCATGGCGAGGTGATAGCCGATAGCCGGGGGGGGCGATACCCTCTCAAAGGTCAAGACCTTTGTCAGAGATGCTGTAACCCAGAATCGGTAAAAGAGAGGAGCTTGTTGTGCAGGGGAAAATAGTCGTTATGCCCGAAGAGCTGTCCAACAGGATAGCCGCCGGCGAGGTGGTCGAGAGGCCGGCCTCTATCGTCAAGGAGCTCGTCGAGAACTCCATCGATGCCGGCGCAACCGATATCCTCGTTGAACTCGAGGGTGGCGGGAAGCAATCGATAAAGGTTGTGGACAATGGCAGGGGGATCGATCGGGATGACGTGGCACTCGCGTTTGAGCGACACGCCACGAGCAAGATATACACCTTCGAAGACATCCACCGGATAGCCTCATTCGGATTCCGCGGGGAGGCCATTGCGAGCATAGCCTCTATATCCAGAATCGAGATGCTGACGAGGCGGGCGGAGGCTCCGTCAGGTACGCGGGCGGTGGTGAGGGGGGGCAGAATCGAAGAGGTTATCGATGCCGGGTGTCCCGTTGGTACATCGGTACGGGTCACCGATATCTTCCATTCCACGCCGGCCCGGAAGAAGTTTATGAAGGGGGATTCCACCGAACAGTCCCACTGCATGGATGCCATCGTGCGGCTGGCCCTCTCCAATCCAGGCGTGAAGATACGGGTCGTTGCGAACGGTAGGGCCATCCTCAATGTGCCGAAGACGGAAAATCTGTCCGACCGAATCGCACTCGTCTTCGGCGACGATTTTGGGAGGCACCTCCTTCAGATTGAGGGGCGCAAGGGGGATGCGACCCTCCGCGGAGTCATTTTCCCGCCCGATCGCACACGATCAAATACGAAGGGACAATTCTACTTCGTCAACAACCGGTTTATACGCGACAAGCTTCTGAACCACTCGGTCATAACCGCCTACCGGCGGCTGATAGAACCCCGGAGGTTCCCGTCCGTCGTCCTCTTTATAGACATCCCCACTGATGACGTGGATATTAATGTCCATCCCTCCAAGATGGAGGTGCGTTTCAGGACCCCGTCAGACATATACGGTCTTATCAAGGAAACCCTCACACACACTCTGGCTGGTATGCCTGTTGCCCTCCCTGGCTTTCAGAGACCCGAGAGCGCGAATACCTACCGGGAACGGGTCGGAGAAACGCTCAAACGATACACCCTCCAGTCGGGCGCTGAAAAGCGGACCTTTGACATGAATGCCCCGCAGACAGAGACGAGGAAAGTGCCGGGTCCCTTCAGCGGGGAAGAGGGGTTCGGAGGACGGCCGGATCTCTTCGGTGAACCTGTTGCGCCGGGGGAGGGGGTATCCTTTTCGTCTCTGACCTATCTGGGACAGGTTGCAGGCACCTACCTTGTCTTCTCATCGGACAGCGCCCTCATCCTTATGGATCAGCACGCGGCCCATGAGAGGGTGCTCTTCGAAAAGCTGAAAATCTCGAAGGGAGGAGAGGTGGCCGCTCAGGGTCTCCTGATTCCCGAGGTGGTGACCCTGCAGCCCGGTCGTTTTGACCTCCTGATGAATGCCGTCGATGTCCTGGGTGATCTGGGACTCGGTGTGGAGCGGTACGGAGAAAACACGGTTGTTGTAAAACAGGCCCCCGCGTTTCTTGCCGGGTGCAATCTCGAGGCGCTTATCTCCGATGTCATAGAAGAGATTGGTGATACGGGGAGGACTGAGAATATCGATGAGACGCGGGACAAGGTCCTTGCGCTCATGGCGTGTAAGGGTGCCGTTAAGGCCAATGATGCGCTCGCGGCTTCAGAGGTCGCGGCGCTGTGCGAAGACCTCGATGCGATACCGTTCGCAGCAACCTGTCCGCATGGAAGACCGCTCTATACCGTGATCGGACTGCGGGACCTGGAGAGGATGTTCAGACGGCGATGACGGAACCTTCAACTTTCGTTATAAAGCGGAAATCTAAATTTATGCCATTGGAATATGGTAAATCCCGTGGATAACAAATCTGTTTCCTGTCTTGACATTTGCCATTTCTTACGCTAATAGTGTTTTGTAAGAATTAGTGTAAAGCTCCGTGCAAGAATAAAAAAAGAGGGGTCAGGTTATGAGAACAACTATAACTTCCAAATATCAGACAACCATACCTAAAGCCATTCGGGAAGACCTCAACATATCCATCAATGATACCCTTGAATGGAATGTTGAAAATGGGAAAATTGTGGTTTTGCCCATGCAGAAAAACTTTTTAAAGTTTAGAAACGCTGTAAAAACAGGCAGCGGGGATATCGAAAACGACATCAAATTATCCAGAAAACGGCGGACAGAAAGATACCTGTGAAAAGACATACCATTGTTACAGACACCAATGCGCTGATATCCTTTGTAACGGATAGAAACAAGGGCCAGCAGGACAAAATAGCCGGGCTTTTTGAAAACGCTGCCGGACTGCGGTTGTCGGTTTTATGTCCACAGAATGTCATAACCGAGTTTGTCTATGTGCTGGACAAGGTCTATAATGTTCCGCAATCGGTAATAAAAGATATGATGGATGATTTCGTTATTATGCCAGGGATAGAAATTGTCCACGAAGTAAACCTGAAAAAACTTTTTTCGTACTGGCCCGACAAGATTCAGGATTATGGTGATGCTGTTGTCGCGTCCGTCT
>JAFCZZ010000238.1 GCA_019314085.1 Deltaproteobacteria bacterium
CCCGGGTCACGGGTCTTGAAATAGGAATCGTCCAGCCCTATGAGCAGCCGGTCAAAAACCCTGTACCGCGATTTGAAAGCCGCCGTGTGTCCCACATAATCAGTGTCGTCCACCTTCTGCTGGCCCGCCGGAACGGTATCCTTATCATCGTAGTAATAGGCGGTAAGGGTGTAGTTGAGAGAGATTTCTGTTCTGGGCGCTTCAAAACCAAGATCAATCCCGGGCTGGATGAGGTATGTCTGAACCTCCCGTTCTCCGGTCTCCGCCTTGAAGTAATTGCTATCCGTCTGCCAACTGGATGCTATTCGTGGTTTGATGATAATCCGTGCGGCATCTAAATTGTTTACATGGAAAAATAGAATCAAAGATATTAACAGTATAAAAATAACCGGTCTTTTACTGACTGACATGATCTCCCCCCCTCCCCTGGAGCCCTTCTCGGAGCACCCCCTGTGTTCCTCCGCATGACCAATCTGATCATGCCGCGGATCACTTATCCGCGGCATGAGAGCTCAACATTGATAGTTTTGAAAAAACGGTCTTCAGTTTCCCAAAGGCCCAGGCGCCTTATACCGGACTCGCCGCCCCGGTGTCCTGTATGGGTGGATCATCGGCAACCGGCGGGTCAAGAGATGGGGGTGCCGGCGGCGAAAATGCTTCGCCCGGAGGAGGAGTGGCGCCCGCGTTCAGTGCCAGCTCCATGGTACCCTGATTCTGAGACAGAACCTGTCCGGATTGTACCAGAATCCCGTTCGCGGCAGTAACGACAGCAGGATCCGTTCCGGTCTGAACAAAATATTGGGCCGTCGCCGTGACCTGAGCGATCGCAACCGTAAGATTGGCGGCTTGATTCATGGCGGACTGTGCCAGAGCTGTATTGCCGGCACTGGCGGCATAAGCGGCCACCTCGGCGATCAGATTTGCGGCCTCGGCGGCCTTTGCCATTGCCTCTTGTAACAAGGCCACATTCCCGGTCTCCTGTGCGGTGGCGGCAAGTTCAGCAGCCTGGGCGGACAATTGTGCCGCGCTCGCGAGCTTTTGTTCCGGCGTCAGATCCGCGGCGAGGACCGGGGCCGCAAGAATCAGTATAGTCATGACGCTGGCAATCACTGCCACTAATTTTACCCCTGTACGGGAACTCTTCAGAAAAACTCTCATGCCAATACCCCCCTTGTAAAAAACTTCCGGCAGCATCACTCCACGCTGCCATTCTACAAATCTGGCCTTTGATGGGAAGCGCCCTTTAACACACTGTAACTCTGGCCTAACCGTAAGGACCGTATATTCTAAACTCTTTTAAAAAAATGTCAAGGGGAATTTTAACAAACTCCTCATGTTAATTAAAGATTGATCGATCCGGGCGATCCATCTATACTGACCGCACCAATCCCTCAAGGAACTCTCAAATGCTGAAAAGATCCCTGCCAATAACGATCACCGTCCTTCTTTCTCTCACAGTCTTTCCGGTCCGGGCGTACGAGGCCCATGTCGAGGAGATCATCAATGTCCCCACAGTAATCTGTAAAAAGGCCTTCAGCATCGATGCCACCCTGGAGATATGGAACAGGACCCTGGACAATCCCTGTCTCATGGGGCAACTCTGGGAGATATACGAATTCAAGCCATCCTACAACGTGACCAGGACCGATACGGGCATCCATATCTCCGATTCATTGGGGCTTACCGGGGATATCCGGCAGATCGGCCAATCCGATTATGTCAGAACCCTTTACGCGGCAGGAAGTTTCGATCACTGGGCGGTGCCTTTCTTATTTACCGCCAGCGGCGTCGTCATCTTTGAATACACGAACCGGGACGAACGCTCAGGAGAGGTCACCATCTTCATACGGGGGGATAACGGCATCTCGCGATTTGTCATGAGGCTCTTCTCCGGCATCCTCACCCGCCGCATCAACAATCGCGTCGAGAGCCAGCTGGAGAATATGCATAAAATCATTCATGATATCGTCAACGATCCCCACAAGATCAGAGATGCCCTGACGGGCCAGGTGCTAGTCGATTTTGACAGGGTGTTTCCGGCGGCAAAGGCTGGAACGGAAAATCAGGAGGTACTTTTCGATCTCCAACGCCGGATGTGCAGGTAGGGTCAAAGCGCACAGCAGCCATTGCCCTGAGGTTTTGAATCCTGTCATTTCGAAGGAGCGTTCTTTCTTGTCATTTCGAGGAGCATCCTTGATTTTGTCATTTCGAGGAGCGGTAGCGACGAGCTATAGTCCCCGTAAGGGGGAAATCTGAGATTTTGCCCTGACAGATATTATAGTTTTCTTCGATAGAAACAAAGATTTCTCATCCCGATAAATCGGGATTCGAAATGACAAAAGGGGCGTTTAATCGGGATTCGAAATGACAGAGAGACGTTTTAGCCGGGATTCGAAATGACAGGAGGGATGGCCGGAATGACAAATAACGAGAGCTCTTCAGTCTCTCACACCTCTTCGGCGCCGACGATCTCCCGGAAAGATTCGGGGCGTTCTATCAATAGCTCCTTTTTCGTCTTCGTAAGCCCCTTGATTCTGTGTTCCAGCCTCAACGCCGTCCCTCGGTCGCCGACATCCACGGTAAGCACGAGTTGGAGCGGTCCCCTCCCCTTCAGGTACCGCGCGGCCCTGGGGCCTGACGCCTGATGCTCGGCGAAGCGACGGGCCACATCGGTGGTTATCCCCGTGTAGAGGGTTCCACGCCTGCATCTGATCATATAGACATACCAGCTTGTCATACAGGCCAATCCTGAAAAAGGGGTGAGCTCATCTGCGGCCTAGCGTTGTGTTATCGGTGTTGTCGTGAGATGAAACCCGCCGTCAAGGATCAGTGTCTCTCCGGTGACGAGGGTGGCGCCTGTGACAAAATAGACAATCGCCTCCGCCACCGTCTCCGGTGTCGCCGTCATCCGAAGCGGTGTTGTGTCTTCCAGATACTGCTTCGTTGCCTCATACGTCTCGTCCCCCATCCCCTGACGGAGCCAGTCTCCCTGAATAAATCCGGGGCAGACGGCATTCATCCGGATCTCGGGGCCGAGGACACGGGCCAGCGACAGCGTCATTGTGATCAATGCCCCCTTCGAGGCGGCATAGGCGACGGAGCTTCCAATCCCGGTCACACCGGCAATGGATGCCACATTGAGGATCGCGCCGCTCCCGGCTTGTTTCATGTGGGGCACCACGGCTCTGACCATCTGGTAGACGCCCACCACATTGATTCCGTATATATGGAGAAAATCCTCCTTGCTGAGTCCTTCAAGATCGTCGTGCGCGCAGAATTTGGTGGTGCCGGCGTTGTTGACCAGGGCATCGATCCGTCCCCACTTCTCCACCGTCTCCGCCGCCATCCTGCGGCAATCGTCATCGTTGGCGACATCGGCCCTGCACAAAAGCGTCTCTGCGCCAAGCACCCGACAGGCCTCCTCGGCCTCCCTGGCCTGCCCCTCGCTTTTTGAATAGTTGATAACGACATTGTAGCCCTTCTCCGCAAGCATTCGAGCCGTCGCGGCCCCGACACCCCGGGCCGAACCTGTCACAATGGCAACACCCTTCGAATCATCCATCATTTCGTTCCTTTCTTAAGTACACCGCTTCTCTCCTCCAGGATTTCACGCTCCCACGGTTACACGGCAAGAATGTGCGTAGAGGTTACTTCAGCCAGAAGGCGATCCTTATCCCCGGTGATGCGGGTCCGTATCACCAGTATGTTCTGTCCCTTTCGTACAAATCGCGCTTCGGCACAAACGGTTCCCTCTCGTTGATTGCCGAGCAATGTTGTATGAAGATCAACCGCCAGGGGAAATCCCTCTCCGTCAGGACCGATCTCCCGTTTCCCTATCGCAAGGACTGAGGCCGTCACGTCCGCCAGCCAGATCAGGGCACCCGCCTGTACTGTCCCAAAGGGATTGCGGATTCCTTCCGTGACAGGCATAGCGCTTATAACATACTCCTCATGTCTTTCTTCAATAACACCATTGCCCCATTCCTTTTCGATTTCATGGAACGTATATATTATCTCATGCTCTTACCGCCTGATACAGCGGATGGAGTGCTTTTCGATGTCGAAAAGGGGTATCCTCGTTCAGGGCGTATCCCTGCCGTTGATCTGTGAGGCCGCTGCGGCGAGAGGCTTCCCCTCGCGATCCTGGGCGCCCACTGCTTTCAGAAACCGATCAGTAATCTTTCCGACAAGCTGGGCCCGTTCCTCCGGCTTCACCCCCCCAAGGTCGATCTTTCCGCCGGCAGCCTTCTCGTGCCCCCCACCGGTCCCGAGTCCCTTGAGGATTCGGAGGGCTATCTTGCCGGCCATCACCCCTCGGCGGGAGGTCCGGACCGACAGCAGAAGAAAACCTTTGTATTCCCCCATACAGAGGGTCCAACGGATATTCTCCATCCTCAAAAGAAAATCGGCCATCTCGGCGGTCACGTCGGGGGTGTTCAGGGCCCCCATGGGGGAGATCATCACGTCACCGTACTGGACCGAACGGGCAATAGCATCGGCAAACTTCAGGTAATAGGATTTTGGCACACTTGGATTTTCTATTCCCGCCAGGGTCCGCGGCGCGATCCTGGGAAAGAGGTAGTTGAAGGCGTCTATGTCGGCCTTCGTGACGGAACGGCTGAGGCCATTCGTGTCGGTTTTCAACCCGTAGTAGAGTGCTGTGGCAAGCCGGGGATCGACCGTCAGGTCGAGTTCCCGTAGATATTCCGTCAGGATCGTCGAGGCGCTGCCGTACGAGGGGCGAACATCATGGAACGCGCACCGTGTGGAGTCTTTTCTGAGGGGGTGATGATCGATGACGATATCTGGCAGGATCTTCCGGGGAATGGCATTGTTTCCGGTATGGGGCTGGCTGTCGACAAGCGCAATGACCGAAAAATCGCTGAAATCCAGCTTGGTCGTGCGTACCATATCGATCTTCAGGCGTCGGACAAGCTGGCGGTTTTCGGCCCTGCCGATGGTGCCTTCATACCCGATGACCGCCTTGCGCCGGAGCTTCTGGGCGAAGATGTATTTCAGAGCTGCGGCCGACGCGATCGTGTCGGGATCGGGATTATTATGGCACATAATCAGAATAGCACTTCTCCTCCCTACCAGAGAGAGCATCGTCTCCGCGGGATGGTCCGGGGTATGTCCTTTAGAGGCCACCATGAATGAATACCCTTCTCCCCGGGATCAAATCCGGAGCACATTCTGAGCGCTACAACGGTACCACAGGAAGTTGTGAATCTGTTTTTCCTACTAACACGATACCAGCATCAATTTCAAGATGTATGAAAGAAAGATATTGCCAAAGATTGCCGTATTGTACTACACTTACGCGGAATGCGTGTCTATCCGGTAACACCGTATCCGTCATTGGTTGCGGATACATCGGACTCAGGACCTTTCTTCCCGCGTCAGACTTTTGAAAACAGGGTGCCATGGGAAACTACCTCTTTCAACTAGTCAATACTACACGGATTTCAGATCTTCTTGATATCGCCATTATCGCCATATTCTCATACATAGCCCTGGTATGGTTCAAAAAAACGGCATCACGCTTCGTCCTGATCGGGATCTTCATCCTTACGATGATATACGCCGTCGCCCGGATTTTTCATCTGTACATCACCGAATACGTCCTTCAGGGCTTCTTCGCCATCCTGGCCATCGCCCTTATCATCATATTTCAGGAAGATCTTCGCAGATTTTTCGAGCGTCTCGCCACATGGCGATTTGTCAGAAAAGGCTCTCTCGACGCATCGCTGCTCGATGATGCCGAGATCATCAGCCGCGCGGTTACCCGAATCGCACATAACCGCCGTGGGGCGCTCCTTGTTCTCAAGGGCGACGATTTCCTGGACCGTCACCTCAAAGGAGGTTTTGGCCTCAAAGGAACCTTGAGCGAGGCTATCCTTGAAAGTATCTTCGATACCCATTCAGTAGGACACGACGGCGCGGTCGTCATTGAAGGAGGGACCATTGCCAGGTTCGGCTGCCACCTCCCCCTCTCGCTGAACCCCGGAAAATTCGGGAATCTCGGTCTGCGCCACACGGCCGCGCTGGGTCTGTCGGAACGGTGCGATGCTCTCTGCATAATCGTTTCGGAGGAGCGCGGGACCATCTCCATCGCGCGGGAAGGGACACTCACACGGCTCCACAACCCGGGGGATCTGCTCTCCATTCTCGAAAAGTTTTACCGTAATGGGGCTCCCGAAGGCGAGGGAGGGGCCTGGATGCGGTGGATCAGTGAAAATCTGGGGGAGAAGGTTGTCGCCATCCTTCTTGCCTGCGGCCTGTGGCTCGCCTTCGGATATCAAACCGAGAGTATCAGGCGCGATTTTGTCAGGCCTATCGTGTCCCGGAATCTTCCATCGGACTGGATCATCGAGGAACAAAAGCCGAAGGAAACAACGGTAACCTTAATGACGCGGTAGAAAGTCGAGAATCTTCCCTCTCCCTTGATGGGAGAGGGCTAGGGTGAGGGTGAAGTATTAATATTACAAAGAGTTATACCCCCTCCCCTTAATCCCCTCCCGCCAGGGGAGGGG
>JAFCZZ010000239.1 GCA_019314085.1 Deltaproteobacteria bacterium
CCGCCGTATCGGTCAGGGTGACGGGAATTCCCCCGATGTTGATGGTCTCCTCGATAAAGTCCCGTGTGGTTCCCGGGATGGGGGTGACGATGGCGCGCCGCTCGCCGAGGAGCCTGTTGAGGAGGCTCGATTTTCCCACGTTGGGTCTCCCCGTGATAACCACGGTCAGACCGTCCCTGAAGAGCTTTCCCTCCCGGTAGGTCGCGAGGATGCCGGTGATACGGGTGATGATGTTCTCTATATCGGTGGGGGCGGTGGGCTCGGACCCGGGGGAGATATCTTCTTCATTGAAGTCTATCGTGGATTCGAGGGCGGAGAGTATGTCGATCAGGTCGGAACGGATGGGACGCAGTGTCTCGGACAGGGTGCCCTTGACCCCGGCGAGGGCGAGGGCGCGGCCCCGGTCTGTCCGGGCGGTGATCAGGTCCATAACCGCTTCCGCCTGTGACAGGTCCATGCGGCCGTTGAGGTAGGCCCGTTTGGTGAACTCTCCCGCTTCGGCGGGCCGGCATCCCGCCCTGATGACCTCGTTCAGGACCGCCTGCAGGATAAGGTAGCCGCCGTGACAGTGTATCTCCAGGACATCCTCTCCCGTGTATGAGTGAGGGCCTTTCATCAGGGCGATCAGCACCTCGTCGATGGTGCCTCCTGTTTCAGGGGATATGATGTCGCCATGGTAGAGGTGGTGGCTTTTCAGAGGCTGGTCGGGTGTTGCCGATCTGAACAGGGACCGGCAGATTTCCTCGGCGCGCGGACCGCTCACCCTCACAATACCGATACCCCCCACACCGGGTGGCGTGGCTATGGCCGCTATCGTGTCGTCGTGTGCCAGCATGGCGTAACTTTCGGCGCCCCGTGTCAGGACTTTGTCTTGCCGCTTTTTTTGGGGACGATGATGATTTTTCTGAAGGCGCCTTCTCCTCGGCTGCGGGTGGTCAGGTCCCTGTCGTTTTGCAGCGCCATGTGTATGAGCCTGCGGTCGTGCGCGTTCATCGGGTTGACCGTAACGGCTTTCTTTGTCCTCTTGGCCTTTTCTCCCAGTTTCTCGGCCAGGGCCGTCAGGCTCTCTTCCCTCTTCTCCCGGTAATTTTCCGTATCCAGGATAATCCTCTTTCCGCCGTTTCCGTTCTTGTTCAGGACCTTGTTGGTGAGGTACTGTATGGCGTCCAGGGTCTGCCCGCCCCTTCCTATGAGCAGGCCGCCCCCGTCACCCTGAATGTCGAGGGCGATATGGTCTTCTCCGTTTGGTTTCACAGCGACGGGAAAGTCAAACCCGATACGCGAGAGCATCCCTTCAACAAACGCCTGTGCCTCGAGGGCGGTTTTTTCATCGTGCGAGGAGGTGGCACTCCCTGACGTTTCTTCTTTCGCCCCGGTGTACATGTCGATGTCAATGGACAGGATCCGTGCCTTGACCCGGGCCGATTTTGCTCCCAGAATTCCCAGAAATCCCGTTGACCCCTCGGAAAGTATCTCTATGTCCAGTTTCTCTCTCGGGACGTTAAATGCGTCGCAGGCCTTTTGTATGGCTTCATCTATTGTTTTTCCTGCTATTTCTAGCACCTCTTTCATGTCTCTGTTACCTCATGTCAGGAACTCTTGTTTATGTAATACTGCTGACCGATGCTCAAGACGTTGTTGAACAACCAATAGATGACCAGTCCCGACGGGAAATTGAGAAAAAGAAAGGTAAAAATAACAGGCATCCACAACATCATCTTCGCCTGCATCTCGTTTCCTCCCGGTGCCGGACTCATCTTCTGCTGGAGGAACATGGTCGCGCCCATGATAATGGGGGTTATGTAGTAGGGATCCTTGGCCGACAGGTCCTGTATCCAGAAAACGAATGGGGCGTGACGCAACTCTATGGAGTAGAGCAGTGCCCGGTACAGGCCGAAGAAGACGGGGAGCTGGATAAGCATGGGTAGACACCCGCTCATCGGATTTACCTTGTTCGCCTTGTAAAGGGCCATGGTCTCTTGCTGCAGTTTGGCCTTGTCGTCTTTGTGTTTTGCCTGAAGCTCCTTCATCTGGGGTTGGAGTTTCTGCATCCCCTTCATGGATCGATAGCTCATGTTCCCCAGCGGCCAGAAGATAAGTTTGACCAGTATGGTAATAAGAATGATTGCGACCCCATAGTTGTGGACATAGCCGACGATCCACTTGAGTGCCTTGAGGAGCGGCAGGGCAAGCCACTTTACCCATGATCCGAAGTCTATGGCGTTTTCAAGACCGACATTCTGTGCCTGAAGCCGGGCGTATTCCTTCGGGCCGAGATAGAGGGCATACCTGAACGCACCCGACTGACCGGGAAGAATGATGGTTTTCGGCCCGTCGAGATCGGAAAAGACCGTGTTGCTGGAATCCTTGGAGACGACAAACCTTGTGAGAGATGGCTGCTCCGGTATCATGGCTGAAATGAAGTATTTCGTCTCGAAGCCTCCCCATGACACATCCGGGTCGCTGAACTTTTTATCCCCCAGTTTCTTGATCTTCTCCGAAACAGTCTTGTCCTTCACGTATGAGATGGGCCCTTCGTGACTGTATCTGCTTCCCTTGTCCTCGGGATCAACATACTGGTTCCAGGAGAGGAGGGCCTGCTGTCTGATGGTGTCGTCCGACAGGTTGGTCACCCTGACCTCAAGATCAAAGGAGTATCGGTCAGGATAAAAGGTATAGACCTTATCCACTCTCAGTGCCCCCGGATATGACCAGGAAAAAACCAGCTCCTTCGGGGCTGCAGCATCGGTGAAATCTATCGACCCCGCGCTTGTCTCGTAGAGAACATCGGCGGGGATGGCGATGCTGGATTCCGGAAAGGTTGAGGCGAGAGGATAGCTTGCACCTTGCCCTATGTGGACCATCTCTACCAGCGCCGAATCCTCCTTGAGATCTTTACGATACCCTTTCAGCTTGAAGGATTTCAGCCCCGCGCCCCGGGAATTGAAGATGGCTGTATACAGACCCCCTTCTACGACAATATCCTTGCCGGTCCCGTTGCCCTCGTCTTTTGTGATCAGCGATTTCTGCCGTTCAATGACCGGCATCTCGCTGGTGGTCTGATCGCCGGCGCTCACCTGGTCCCCGACCTGGGCCTCCCCGGCATTCTGCGCGGGCTCAACCCGTGTAAAGGGACGGGCTTTTGGAAAAAAATACTGGTATCCCATCAATAACGCCAATGACAGGACAACGGCAAGAAGTGTTCTCTTGTCCATTAAAGACCTCCATGGTTAACTATTTTACTGGATCGTATCCACCGGGATGAAAGGGATTGCACCTGAGTATACGCAGAAACCCGCAAAGGAACCCTCTGAAAGGTCCATAGCGCTTAATAGCGGTTATGGCATATTCAGAGCACGTAGGATAGAAACGGCACCGCTGAGGAAAATAGGGAGATATGGCTACCTGGTAAAACCGTATGAAAGAGATTAAAACACCTTCCAAGATCCGCATGGGCATTACTTTTTTCTCACAAGGTCCGCCAGCTCCAGGCACACATCCTGGTACCTGAGCGAAGAGACATCTTGTTTTGCTATTATCACCATGTCTTTTGAATCAGGCAGCCCGTCCTTGTTCAATCTGTAAAACTCTCTTATAAGGCGTTTGATCCTGTTTCTCTGTGCCGCGTTTCCTACCTTTTTACTGACCGCTACTCCAAGCCTCTTTTCCCCCGATGGATTGGGGCTCAGTATGACAATGAAATTGGTTGAGTGAACCCGCCCCCCCCTTCGGTATATGTTTAGGTACTGACCTCTCTTGCGTACTCGTTCCTTTTTTCCGAAGGATTCTTTTTTCATGCGATTCGGAGTACATCCCCGCCGCTGAAAGGCACTCTATGGGCAATTGCCCTCTGGTGGAAGGTCAAACTGCAAGCCGTTTCCTTCCCTTTGCCCTTCTTCGATTCAATATCTGCCTGCCCCACCGCGTTGCCATTCTGGCGCGGAAGCCGTGCGTCCTTTT
>JAFCZZ010000240.1 GCA_019314085.1 Deltaproteobacteria bacterium
GACCTCTGGCGTCCAGCCACCTACTGGGGGAGATACTGGAAACACTCGAACCCGATCTGGCACTTTGTGACCCAGAATAAGTATTTTGTGTCCCTCGATCTCAAACTGCAGGAGGCGAAGGACCTGATCTACAAGATGGCGAAAGATGCCGACATCGTCCTTGAAAATTTCGCGCCGGGAACCGCTGAAGCGTGGGGGGTCGGCTATTCAAGCCTCAGTAAGATCAACCCCAAGCTCATCTATCTGAGCTGCTCGACCTATGGTCAGTACGGTCCCATGCGCTACTTCCCGGGATGGGACCTGCTCGCCCAGGCGGCCAGCGGAGTCTTGAGCCTGAACGGGTTCCCGGAAACGGATCGTTACTATAAGCTTCCCGACTACCTGGGTGACTTTGTCCCGGGAAATATGGGGGCCTTGGCTTTGGGCATGGCGCTGTACCACCGGAATAGGACCGGCAAGGGACAGTACCTTGATCTCTCCCAGACGGATTCGATGATTCGACTCCTCCCCAACTTTACGTATAAAAGCGTGACTGGAGAGGCACTGGGACGTACGGGTCATGCGGACCCCTCGATGGTTGCGGCATCCATCTTCAAGTCCCGCGACGGGAAATTCCTGGGGCTTGCCTGTGCCACCGAAAACCAGTTCAAGAATCTCTGCGGTGCGATGGGGAAGGAAGACCTCATTACGGATAAGCGGTTTTCCGACTATCTTGAGGCCCTGAAGGAGGAAAACGCCGAGGCCCTGCGGGCCATTGTCGGTGATTGGACCAAGACGAAGGATTGTGACGAGATCGTAACACTGGCCAATGAGAAGGGTTTCGCCGCCGCCGAGGTGGTGGATGATCATATGGTCTGTGATGACGAATGGCGACGGGAGCGCGGGAGCGTGATTCTTTTCAATGACGAAATGTACGGTGAACTTGCCATAGCCGGTCCCTCGGCACAGCTGAGCAAGACCCCGGGGAGACCGAAGTGGCTGGCCCGTCCTCTCGGATATCACAACCGGCTTGTTCTGATGAAGTTCCTCGGTCTGAAGGAAGATGAGATGGCCGCCCTCGAGGAGAAGAAGGTTATAGGATCATTCGATGACAGACCGGGCCTGAAACCGCCGCTCTATTACAATCTTGATAAAGATCCCATCTATAACTACGGCAGAGAGGTCAAGAGATGAGCTTATTCAAAAAGAAGAGTAAAGAAAAGATCTATACGCGATATTCGAGCAGCGGTGCGAATGTCTCGGTGTGGAAGGAGACGGTTGAAAAACTCCAGACGCCCGAGGGACGCCCCGAGGTTCTCGACGATATCATGGTCCTCGATGCCAGCTCGGCGAATTTCTCGGGGATCGTTGCAGCCAGCTTCTTTGCCGAATTCGGGGCGGAGGTCATAAAGATTGAACCTGCCGGGGGTGACCCCTGCCGTAAGATGACGCCCTATGGGAAAAACGTCAAGGGTGTCGGCGTCCCCTTCATGATGGAAAGTCGGAACAAGCGGTACATGACGTTAGATCTCGAGAACAGCCCGGAGGACCGTGAGACCTTCGGCGTTCTGGCCCAGAAGGCGGCCATTGTGATCGAAACATTTCCGGCGGGAAAAATGGACTCCTGGGGTATCGGATACCGTCAGCTCTCCGAAAAGAATCCGGGCCTGATCTATATCGCCATTACGCCGTACGGCCAGCATACGAAAAAGGCCCAGGAATTTGTCAATTTTCCCGACACGGATATAACGACCCAGACCGGCTCCGGTCTGTCTGCTCAGATCGGCGACTTTGACACCGAGCCGGAACCCTACAGCTGGCCCTTGAAGGCGGGTGCGTGGATGGGGTGGTATGTCACGGGTCTCAGCGCGGCTCTGGGCGGGACGATGGCGCTCCTGCATCATCAAGGCACCGGTGAGGGACAGATGGTCGACGTCGCCGGCATGGACGCGTACTCATCAATGACCGGGTTCCCAGCCAGTATTGGGTACACTTGGGATAAACCGAGGCCTCGGATAGGCGTGCTCGATTTTATCCTGTATCCCTACAGTCACTGGATATGCAAGGATGGGTTGGTGGCAATCGCGGCGCCCAGGGACCACGATTTTCGCGCCCTCCTGAAGATCCTCAACAGATGGGACCTTGAAGACGATTTCAAGTATACGCCGGACCGTATTCCCGATATTATCGAACAGGCGATGGAACTGCACCATGAGATCGAAAAGGAAACGATGAAGTACACGGCCGACGAGCTGACCACCAAGGCGTTG
The DNA here is from genome assembly GCA_019314085.1 of Deltaproteobacteria bacterium. Next base: position 2,250 of record JAFCZZ010000240.1, read on the forward strand.
GGCTATGCCCTGAAGGCGGCGCGCTCCAAGTGGCGGGGAGGCGGTGTGCCAATTGTCATGAAGGTTATGACGCCTGAGCAGACGATGGAAAACCCGCAGTGGGCAATTCGGAAATCCTTTAAAGAGGTTGAGGATGAGACAGTCGGTAAATTTGTTGTCACGTCCGGATTTGTCAAGATGTCCGAATCACCTCCGCAGATCAAATGGGTTTCCTGCGATATAGGAAAGGATAACGAGTACGTAAAAACGAAATATTTGTAAGGTGATTAAGAAGGCTGGGTTGTTTTTCATTAGGCCTCATGAATAAAGTATTCTTTACTGCTGAGTATTATTTGAAGCAATAGGCCCCCAACACTCTTGTTGGCGATATCTTCACTATCCGGGGGGAAGTAAGTGATATCAGTTCTATCCTGCAGCGCGGCGGGTTTCGCCGTGGTGGAGCAACGTATTGCGGAAGGCGCTGTAACGCGTCTTCTGCGTACCTATCTCAAACGTTCCACCGAAAAATCATTCCATACCAATATGTTGCCAGTAGGGTTGCGAGTGCCGGGTTCATGCCCCGAGAGGGTGTCTTGATTTTCCCGGTGTCTGCGGGGATGCGTGCAGGAATGCTTGAAAAGGAATAACGTGCAACATCAGTTGCAACTACAATAAAGGAGGAAAAGAAGTATGGTAAAGAGATCCAGATTCAGCTTTTTTGTTGTCGCAGCACTTGCGCTGACGCTCTGTTTCGCGTCCACCGGGATGAGCGCCGCTCCATCGGGAGAGCCGATCGTCATCGGTTACGCAGGCATGGTGCTTTCGCCGGGCACGAGGCCCTGCATGGCCATCCAGAAGCTGGCGGTTCAGGAGATCAACGCGGCGGGCGGGGTGCTTGGCCGTCCTCTGAAGTACGTGATCGCCGATAACAAGGGTGCCACCTCGCTGACGGTCGAGGGGACCCGGCGCCTGCTTCTTGAGGAGAAGGCGAAATTCATCTTCGTCGAGGGGAGGACGGAAATCTGCCTCGCCGCCCAGGAAAACGCGGCGGCGATGTTCAAGGACTACCCGCACATCATGATCTTCAACGGTGCTCAGGGGGCGGAGCCGACCGACCGGGTCGTCGACGAGTACGAGAAGTACAAGTTCTGCTTCCGTGACTGGGTTACGGATTCGTTATATTACCCCATGATGAGATACTTCTGGGGAACGACATGGCCACAGAGATTTCCTAATGGTCTTAAAAGGATCGCTATTCTCTATGAGGATCTTGAGTGGACCAAGGCTTACCGTGAGGGTATTCCCGCACTGGACGCGCCTTCCTTCGAGGATATGCTTGAGAAAGAATTCGATATCGAGGTCGTCTACAGCAAGAAGGTCAAGCCGAGGGGAACGATGTACCTGCCTCTTTTCCAGCAGATTGCCGGGTCGGGGGCCCAGAATATTCTTTACATAACCTCCTGGTTTACCGACACGGAATCCTTCGCAAAACAGTGGGCCGATTCGGCGGCGCGTGATATTCCTGTTGATTTAACCGGCGGTGTCTCACAGACCCATGATTTCTGGAAACTGACCGGTGGAAAGTGCCTGGGTATTTCCAGCTCCTATACCGATTGCCTGATTCCTCTGACGCCAAAGACCATCCCCTTCGTGAAGATGGCCAGGAAACACAAGATTCCGACACAGATTCATGTTCACCTCGCCTACGCAGATATCTACT
>JAFCZZ010000241.1 GCA_019314085.1 Deltaproteobacteria bacterium
CAGGCTTGATCTATTTCAGCCTGGCTCAATTCCTCGCTTTCTGTAATGACTGATTTCCATGTGAACTTTGCAGGCAGGAATGATCCGAGAATATTCTGGATCAATTGTTTACATTCTTCTGTGTTCGGTTTTTCGTAATGCAACACATCATCAAAACGTCGGAACAGTGCCCGGTCTAGGAGCTTTGGGTTGTTCGAAGCTGCGACAATTACACTGTCCGATGTGTCCTGCTCGATGAATTGTAAGAAGGAGTTCAGCACGCGACGCATTTCGCCCACATCGTTATCCAGAGATCGCTCCCCTCCAATGGCGTCAAATTCATCAAAGAGGTATACTCCCTCTTCCTCCTGTATCAGATCGAATATCTGCCTCAGTTTGGCACTGGTCTCTCCCATGAATTTTGTGACAAGTTTATCGACTTGAACAGTATTAAGGGTCAATCGCAATTCATGGGCAAATATCCTGGCAGTCATGGTCTTGCCCGTGCCGGGCGGTCCCACGAGCATGATCTTCCTACGATGGGTAAGACCATGCTTCTTTAATTTGTCCTGTTGCCTGTACTCTTGGATAACCCTCTCGATTCTGTTCAGCAGATCCGGCGACACAACAAGAACAGACTTAGGCACTTTCGGTTCCTCTGACAAAACAAGACCCTTGAGATCCTGTGGGAATTTTATAACTTTCGCGCCTTTTTGCTCCCTAGCACGATCGACCAGTTTGCGAATCTCATGTGCCAGCGCCCCGTGGCCTTTATGGGCTTCGTGCGCGGCCACTTGCAGTGCTATTGTAAAAAACTGCTCGGAATCATCGCCGAAATGCGATCGGATCAACGATTTTATCTGTTCTGCGGTTGCCATGTTATCCCTTCATGCCAACATTATTTTGAATAATCCTACTTTGTTAATATCATTGCAATATAATGTTCGTTTCTCCAGTGGAGATATTACTTTTTCATGTTATTGAGTATAGATAGAATGGCTTTGTGTGTCAACGAGATCTTTGCCAAGAGTTTCATGACATACTGGTTTTTCGAAACCGTATCACCTGCCACCCCGTGTCAGTCGAGGGTGATCTTTATAAACAAAACAGGCGGACATTATCCACTGCCGGCCTGTCTCTTGGCTTGTTGTCTCTGGTGTAACAACTCCTGTTTAATCCACCCTGGAAAACGCTTTCTGTTTCGCGCCGCAGACCGGGCAGGTTTCCGGGGCCTCGCCCTCGTGGGTGTAGCCACAGACCGAGCAGACATAATAGCAGTCAACATCAGAGGCTTTGTCAAGACTGTCGATCATCTTCTTGTATAGGCCCGCATGAATCTCCTCAACCGCGTTGGCAAAGGTGAAGCTTCTTTCCGCCGCCTTGTTCCCCTCTTCCTTGGCGGCTTCGATCATTGCAGGGTACATAGACTTGAATTCGTGAATCTCGCCTGCCTCCGCCTCTTTTAAATTTTCAGGCGTACCGTTTATCCCGCCCATGGCCCTCAGATGGGCGTGGGCATGCACGGTCTCCGCCTCTGCCGCCGCCCTGAACAGCTTTGCGGCGTGGGGATATCCCTCCTTGTCCGCCTGCCGCGCAAAGGCCAGATATTTTCTGTTTGCCTGGGATTCTCCCGCGAATGCCTCCTGAAGATTCTGGTCTGTTTTGCTCATTGTCTTTTCCTTTCGAAGGTTTGTTTGAGAATGTGTAACGATTATAAGCTATGCACGCCTTCAGGAAAAGCAAGTTTTGTGTTGTTGGCGTCTACTCAAATATCTTGCCAGGGTTGAGGATCTGGCGGGGGTCGAAGATCTCTTTGATTGCCTTCTGGATGCGGATGGACTCCGGGGACAGTTCCATCGGGAGAAAACGCCTCTTGGTGATCCCGATCCCGTGTTCTCCCGAGATGGTTCCACCCATGGCAAGGACCCTTCGAAGCAGATCCTTGATCCCTTCCTCTATCCGGTCCCTGCGCTTCTGATCTTCGGCGGTGATGTTCACGTGGATGTTCCCGTCTCCGGCATGACCGTAGGAGTAGACATTCATCCCGTACATCCCTTCGAGTCCGCGCAGGCCGCCAACCAGTTCCGCGATTTTTCCAATGGGGACAACGACGTCCTCGTGGAGGAAGAGCGGAAAGCGTTCTTCAATCCTCAGAGAGACCGCCCGGCGGATCTCCCAGATCCGGGCCCTCTTGAGGGAGTCGGGGGCCATGATGACGTCGGTCGCCCCGCGCTCCAGGCAGATTTCCCCGATGGCCTCCATCTGCCTCTCTATGACATCCTGGACACCGTCCGTTTCGATAATGAGCATGGCCTTCGCCGATTGTGCCTCCTCGAAGGGGAGGAGGTCTTTTGTTATATCAAGGCACCGGTCATCAAGGAACTCAACGGCGCAGGGGACGTGTCCCCGCGTCAGCATGGCGGTGACCGCCTCCATGGCACTGGTCAGCTTAGGGAAGAAGGCGACCATCGTGGTTATAGTTTGCGGGTGGGGTATCAGTTTGAGGATCAGTTTTGTGATGACGCCCAGTGTCCCCTCCGAGCCGAGGAGCAGGTGGCGCAGGTCGTAGCCGACCACCCCCTTTCTCGTTCGGACGCCGGCCTCGATGATCTCGCCCGAGGATAACACCGCCTCAAGCCCGAGGACGTAGTCACGGGTGGTGCCGTACTTTACGCAGGCAGGGCCTCCGGCGTTCGTGGCGGCATTGCCGCCAATGGAACAGGGGTCCAGGCTCGCGGGATCGGGGGGATAGAAGAGGCCTTTCTCCTTCACGGCATTCTGGAGATCAAGCGTGACGATGCCTGGTTCCACCACCGCGATCAGGTTGTCCTGCTCGATAGCAAGGATGCGGTTCATCTTCGCGAGCGAGAGCAGAACTCCGCCGAACAGCGGAACCGATCCCCCTGCCAGACCGGTGCCCAGGCCCCTCGGGGTGACAGGAAATCGATGCCTGTTTGCCAGACGCAGCAATTCCTGGATCTGCTGCGCCGATGTCGCCTCAACGACAAGATCGGGGGTGTGTTTCTCGTCAGTCGCGTCCGTCCCGAATTCGGTCAGCTTTTCAGGGTCTTGAATGACCGCGTCGGGGCCGACGGCCTCTTTGATTTCTCTGATAATCTGGGAATTTATAGGTGTGTATGCGGGCATAGCATCAACTCTGTCTAGCCGTACTGTTCAAAACCGGGGAGGTGAAGTCGGGTCTCCAGGCGACGGAGCATCCAGGCGGCGACGGAGGTCAGGAGCAGATACACCACCCCGATCACTATGAATGTCTCGGTGTACCTGAAGCTGTCGGAGGCAATGATCTTTCCCTCACCGGTCAGTTCGATGCAGGTTATCATGTAGGCCAGCGACGAATATTTTATCAGGTAGATGATCTCGTTCCCGCATCCCGGAAGCGCCCGGCGAAAGGCCTGGGGGAGAGTGACGAAGAGGATCATCTTGATATTTGAAAAGCCGAGCGCCCGCGCCGCGAGCGTCTGACCCGTTTTGACGGACAGGAAGGCGCCGCGCACATATTCCGACTGGTAGGCCCCGCTGCACAGCGAAAACCCGATCACCGCGGCGACAAAGGCGGGCAGGTAGATCCCGATATAGGGGAGGCCGAAATACCATATGAAGAGCTGGACGACGAGGGGAAAACCCCGGAAGACGAGGACATATCCGTTGGCGATCGTCTTGACAAGGGGATTGCCGTAGACCCGCAGCGCCCCGACGGTGACCCCTATGATGATGCCGAAGAGGGCGGACGGGATGATCAGTTGGACGCTGACCCACAACCCCTTGGCAAGAGCGGATACGACGTCTGGTTGGAAGAAAAAGAGTTCTCTCATAATCAGGAAGAGGAATTTCCGTACAGTTCGGTTATTTTGGAACAGAATTCCCTGGTCCGGGGACATTCGGCCCGATACAGTATCTTCTCCGGAGGGCCTGTTTCCTCAATGGAACCATCCTCCAGAAAGACAAG
>JAFCZZ010000242.1 GCA_019314085.1 Deltaproteobacteria bacterium
AAATTATTTCCTGCGGTTTTTGCAGGGGATAATTTCGTGAGCGCACTTATCCCGCGTAGCGGGGCTAGTAAGCTAGAAATTATTTCCTGCGGTTTTTGCAGGGGATAATTTCGTTAACGCATTAGTAAGATAGAAGTTGCTTTCTCGTAGAAAGCGACTTTATTATCGCACTTATCCCCTTTAGTGGGACATATCCCGCGCAGCGGGGTTAGGACCTGAAAGGAATAGAAATGGTGCAACAGGCCATTGGTGAAAGAGTTACGCCTCGCGATCTGCGCGAGAGCGGGGTAGCCCCTCTCCTTGCAAAGATCAGGGCAGGAGAAGGGTACTACATAACCAATACGGAGCGAGATCTCTCTCAATCCGATTTCAAAAATCGCATCATGCCGCATACCCAGATACTGGTCTCCAAGGAGAGAAATGATGCAGGATATCTCTCCCTCGAGATAACGGGTGGGGCATCGATCCACGTGGATATGTTGCGCAGACAGATCAACCCCCTTGAAAAGCTGGAGATGCTCAGTTCATTGATGCCGGATACGATGTTCCAGACCCTCTGCAGGGGGATCAATCTTTTCGGCTACCGTCCCTATCCTGAAAATGTGATCCGACTGACGGTTCAGAGCTTCGCCCGCTATGTGCATCTCTGGAGGGTCTTCGATTTTCTCAATTACATACCCAACATGACGGCGGTCTTTGAGGAGGTACAAAAGACGGGCTGTATCCTGGAGCCCTCGATATGCTTTTCGACGGGACCGGAGCACACCGACAAATTCTATGTGGGAAAGGTGGGGGAGATCCTTGCCGTCACCGGTGATGATATTATCCTCTGCATAAAGAATCATGGCGGGCTGGGTTCACCCAAGAGGATCGGCGATCTGGTGCGATCCATACTGGACAGGTATCCGGATCTCATCATCCACTACCACGGCCACAACACGGACGGGAATGATGTGGGAAGGATTGTCGAAGCCGTTCGAAACGGAGCAAGGATCGTGGATGCGGCCGACCATGCCTTCACCGGCTTCTACGGGCCGCCTCCGATATTGACGGTCATCGATACGCTGGATGAATACGGTCATCGCGCGCTGGGTATCGACCGGCAGGCCGTTATCGATACCTCTAATAAGCTCCGCCCTCAGAGAGAATATTACAAGGATCTGGAATCTCAGTTTCTCGGATTTGACCCCACCGTCCAACTCCACAAGCTCCCAGGAGGGGCGACAGGGTCGAGCTTCGAACAGGCGGTCAAGGGTGATTTTCTGCACCGGATGCCCTCCATTCTCCAGGAAGAACTGCCCCGTGTCCAGACCGAACTGGGGAACTGGTGGAGCGTGACCCCCGGTTCTCAGATCCTGTGGACCACGGCTGTCAACAATGTCCTGAGCGGCAAGAGATACAAGGATGCGAATGACGACCTGAAGAACCTGATGCTGGGACGGTATGGAGAGCTTCCCTTTTATAAGCCGTCCGACGACATATATCGGTTGGTGTTCGGGCCGGACTGGGAGGAGATAATACAGAAGGAAGAGGGGTATCAGAAGATCGAGGACATCGATCTGGATGTGGAGAGGAAGGTTCTCGATCATCGCTTGGGACGGGTGGCCACGGAGGATGAATTCGTTTTGTATCTGCAACATCCCAATGATGCCGTGAACTTCTTTAAGTTCGAAGAAAAGTACGGCAAGACATGGGTGCTTCCCCCCGGTGTATGGTTCAAGAAGGGTGGATTCACCCTTGGCGAGAAGTTTGAATTTTCCGACGCTTACGGGAAACACCATATCGTAGAGATAGGTCCGAAACAAACAACGAAGGCGGGTGATGCTATTGTCTATCTGAACATCAATCACCACCCGGAGCCTGTACTGACAGAGCTCGAGCAGGAGGGTGAGGGGATGAGGCGGAAGGCCCTGCTTTCAGCCAAGGAGATAGAAGAACTCGCGCAATCAGGAGATGTCAGATCACCCATAAAGGGGACGGTCAGTGAAATTCCCGTTACGGTGGGGGAAGATATCTCGGCGGGGCAGATCCTGGTTGTCCTTGAAGCGATGAAAATGCTCAACAACATCATCTCTGAGATAAATGGTGTGCTCGCAGAGGTCCTGGTATCGCCAGGAGATGAGGTAGATGTGGGCGACCCCCTCATATCGGTCGGAAAAAGGGCGTAGAAACCTCCGCGAAATGGGGGGTGATTCACCCAAAAAGTGTGATGCAGTTCATTGCGCTCATCCTTAATGCTCAGTATAGCTTATATCAAAGTTGGTTATCGTCGATAATCTTTTAGTGACATTTAAACTGTCTATGGTAGCCTCCTCGGAGAAGTGTGGGGTGGGGGGGTTCCTAAACGGTTCGCGTTGAAAGTTGCATGAGAGGATCTGGGATGGGAAATAAATATTATACCATTCTTGCTATTCCCCAGGGGAAGGGATCAATAAGAAAAATAAGGATTTCGGCAACACTCCTGTCTTTCATCTCCATTCTCATAATAACCGCTTTATTGTCTATATGTTACCTTTCTTATAGTTATGTGGAAACCAGGGCGGATCTCAAAAAACTTGCCGGGCTGGAGCGGTTAACCTCTCTTCAGCGGGATCGCCTCGATTTTCTGGCGAGTAAGGTGAGCGATTTTGAAAAGAAGATGATGCATCTTGCGCAATTCGATAAAAAGATACGGGTCATGACGAATCTTGACAACGACCATAACGGCGGCGAGATGCTCGGTGTCGGAGGTCCGGTTTCCGGGGAGGATCAGGGGATCTCACGTGCGGCGGAAGTGGAATCCGCTCTTATTGATAGAATACATGAAAATATGGATGAACTGCTTGACGAGACCGCCCTCCAAAGAGACAGCTTTGCAGAGCTCCTCGATTTTCTTGGAAAGCAGAAGTCAATACTGGCCTCCACACCATCCATATGGCCTGTAATCGGCTGGACAACCTCAGAATTTGGATACCGGGTCTCACCCTTTACGGGAAAGAGGGAGTTCCACAGAGGTATCGACATAGCAGCGGAGATCGGCAAGGAGATTGTAGCCCCTGCGGACGGTCTTGTCTCCAAGGTGTTGGAAGAGAGAGGCATGGGAAATCTGGTTCAGATAAATCATGGGAACGGCGTGATAACGGTCTACGGACATCTCCTGAAAAAGGGGAGTGTCAAGAGGGGGCAGACGGTAAAAAGAGGGGACATAATCGGGTATATAGGCAATTCCGGCAGGAGCACCGGCCCCCATCTTCACTACGGTGTCTGTGAAAATGGCATTTACATCAATCCACGGAGATACCTTTTTTAGTATCAACTGACCTTGCCCGGCGCCCGTCTGTTTAAACACTCCCGGTAATATTTTGTTGCCGGGTTTTTTTGTGGTGGGATTATGATCAATTATGTATTGAAAAAGATTGTCGGAAGCAAAAACGACAGAGAGATAAAGCGCCTGAACGTTACCATGCGGGAAGTGGGTGAGCTCGAACCCTTGATAGAGGGGCTGACCGACTCCGAACTGATGGCAAAAACACCCTACTTGAAAGAAAAACTCGCGGGGGGCACCCCTCTGGATGACATCCTCGTGGAGGCATTTGCCGTTGTTAGGGAGGTCTCGAAGAGAACGCTGAAGATGCGTCCCTTTGATGCCCAGGTGACAGGCGGTATCGTCCTTCATGAGGGTAAAATTGCGGAGATGAAGACGGGCGAGGGGAAGACCCTGGCGTCAACGATGCCGGTCTATCTGAATGCATTGACCGGCAGGGGCGTCCATGTGATCACCGTGAATGACTACCTGGCAAAGAGAGACGCAGGCTGGATGGGACCCATCTATGAATTCCTCGGTCTCTCCGTTGGCGTGATTATCCATGGGATAAATGATACCGAGAGGCGCAGTGCGTATGGCTGTGATGTCACGTACGGGACCAACAACGAATTCGGGTTCGACTATCTGCGCGACAATAT
>JAFCZZ010000243.1 GCA_019314085.1 Deltaproteobacteria bacterium
GAAACACCCGGTTAATATCGCCTATGAGGCGGCGGCGGCGGATCTCGGCGATTTTAACCTCATCGATCCCTTCCACCTCGAGGCCTATGATCTCAAGTCGGTAAATTATAACCGCGACGTAGAGGCCTTCCCCGTCCTCCGAAGGATCCTAGAGAAGATAACGGGGGGAGAGGCATTCTACAAATCACCCACCGACATGGGGGTCAACTGCTGCGGTTTTGCAATTGTGGATGATGATTCTGCGCAGGAGGCGGCAAAGCAGGAGGTCATCAGGCGTTACTTCAGGTATCGGTGCGAGTACGCGGTAGGACTTGCCGATAAAGAGACCGTCCAGCGGGTGGAACTGTTTGTCAAGGATTTCGGCCTCGAACCGGAGAGCAGAAATGTCGTGCCTCCCGCCCGTGATGCGGCCGACCGGGCACAGGAACGAGACAAGGGGAATAAGGGAATCTATTGCGGGGCCGCCATGGAGCTGAAGGACGGCACCATCATTACCGGGAGCAACTCACCCCTCATGCACGCGGCATCCAGTCTCGTTATACACGCGATCAAACATCTGGGCGGGATTCCGGAGAAGATAAAGCTTCTCCCCCCGAACATAACCGATTCGATACGGGACCTGAAGACGAAAATCCTCGGTGAGACGTCGGTCAGTCTTGACCTGAATGAGTCCCTCATCGCGCTGGGGATCAGCGCGACAACAAATCCCGCGGCCCAGCTCGCCATAGAGAAGCTGAAAGATCTCAAGAGTTGCGAGGTGCATATGACGCATATCCCCACGCCCGGGGACGAGGTGGGCCTCAGACGCCTGGGGGTCAATTTGACCTCAGAGCCGAACTTCTCCACAAAGAACCTGTTTATTGCCTGATCAAGCCGAATCGGGCATCTGTGCGGCCTTGTTAAACCCCCTCCACGCGAGTCTGTAGGGAAGGGGGAGCTTTCGTCCGCTCCGAACCCCGGTGACTTTCTCCAGCCACTTCTCCTCCGCGCCGTCCGCTTCGGCAAAGCACCGGGCAGACAGGTCACTGCGTTCGGAGCCCGTCCGATCGGCGCAAGCGAGAGCTTCACTGAGGAATCGCCCTTCGAGGGCATCCCGCTCCTCCTGATAGGTTGCGAGACGCGTAGAAAAATCGCTCAGGACACCTCTGTGGAGCCGTTCATGTCTCCAGTAAAGGGTCGCGGCGTCATACGTTCCCGATGGCGCGGGGCCCATATCGGGAAGGCCGGCATCGAGCCACGCCGGTTTAAAGATGCCCGTGCAGGGGGCCGCCGTTCCCGTGACGAAGTGTGTGCCCCGATCCGGGCGCAGGTGTGACACCATGGATCCCGTTGTCTGACTCCCCCTGACGGGGCCGAACCCCGCGTGCATACATATGGTGGAGCCGGTGACCCCCCGTTCGGGAGGCCGTGCCTGGAGGTCGCGGTAGCCGTGGCCCCTCAGGGTAGACATGAAATCGGAGACCGTCAGATCGCCCGTCCGGGCTCCAAGGAGCCCCGTGGTCCCCGCGACGCGTTCCCTGCAGCAGCTGAACCGGGTATAGAGGAAGTCCGAATAGCAGCGGGCAAAGTGAAAATCGGCGGGTCCCTTACACCATCCCTTCGCGATCGCGTGGTTGACAAGTTCCGGTGAGGCGATATCCCAGTCGCTCCCGATGGTCAGGCCATTCGAGATCGCGTATACCCCGTTCACTTTTTTCGCGGCCCAGTGGTGCCCCGCCGTCTCCAGGACCCACGCCTCATGCGGGTCCGCTATCAGGAAACTGTTATGGTAGAAAAGCCTGTGCACAAAACCGCAGTTTCCCCCCTGGCCGTATTCGGCCAAGAGACCGGTGATGACATCGACCGCGCCCGACGCGGTGGAGGCACGTTCCAGGGCGAGACGGAGGAAATCCATCCCGGTAAGCGCATTTCCCTTTTCATAGGGCTCTTTTGTAAAGACCGCCTCGTTTCCTATCGCGAGGCCGTGTTCGTTGACGCCCATCTCCGCCCCCCAGATCCAGAACGGTTTGGCGAGGAGAACGGCATTGGTGTGCTGTGCCTGCGGGATTTCAATATAGGTGCAGTGGACACGGCTCCCCGGGGAATGGTCCTCGGCGGGCAGGGAGATGACCTGGTGTGCCTCGTTCGGTTCACGGTCGGAGTTTTTTCCGAAGAGGACCGCGCCATCGGCGGTGGCTCGGGATGTCGCAACAATCGTATCGCACATACTGCCTCCGATATCGTGCCGGTCTTCTATCTATAAAAATTTGAGGGGAACCATCCCCCATTCAGATATTCGTGGTGACGACCTCACCGACCGATCCGAGGGCCTTCTCGGCGGCGATGGTCAGGGCCTCGTCATGGCGGTGGTCGAGGGAAAAGACCCGGAAGTGCATGACCCGCGCCGGTATGAAGCGGTAGATGTCGTTGATTGGCTCAAGCGATATGGACTCCGTGGAGGGATTATAGATATTGATCTTTTTGTCCCCCTCCGCCATGGGGTTGATCGGGCGGGGGTCCTGCGTCGCGAGGTCCACGCGGAATGCCGTCTCCTTCAGGTTATCGGGGAGACTGCCCCGTATCTGCCGCTCATACTCCTCCACGCCGGCGAATCGGATCCCTCTCTGCATCTTCTCTATGAAAAACTCCGCCGAATAGGACATCTTCCACTTGACCTGCCTGCTGTGGATCCGGTCCCACTGCCTCGCCAAGCTTTCTTTGTGTTCATCGTCCGATTTCAGCCACCCCTTCACCTCGTTGAAGAGGGTCCAGTCGTCGCACCCCAGGTACGCGTCCAAATTCTCGGCGGGATTGCAGGGAAGGATGATATCCATGGTATCCTGGAATATTTCCTGCAGGTGGAGGTCGAGAGCCCGTGTTGTCCGGTGAAAGTAGACGTTGGAATAGAGATTCAGCCGGGCGTTCAGAAAACGACTCAGGGCCGAGATCCCCACCCGGTGCAGGGTCAGACCCTTCTTCGTGAAGAAGGTGTAGAATCTGAGCCGCTCCATATCGACGATATCCATGGAAAACCCGGTCATGTATGCGTCTCTCTGGACATAGTCGAGGTTGTCGACGGTATAGACACCGGAGAAGAGCTGTCGGAGGAAGTAAAGCCATTCGGGCTGCGCTTCCCGTTCACTTCCAGGTTTCTTTATGAGGAAGGCGACCTGCTCGGGATCGAGGTGTTCCCCCTCCCCGAAGAAGCCCGAGGGGCTCCGCCGTATTTCCCGTATCAGTTCTCCCAGCCGCTCCGTGATGATTCCCTGCCCCATGATCTCATGGGTCAGCTCATACCGGCTCAGAAAATGATCGTCGAAGAAGTGTCCGTACGGTCCGTGCCCCACGTCATGGAGAAGCCCCCCCACCCGCAGGAGTTCCTCAATGAAATGGATGGAGGGCGCGTCGGGAAAGGTCTCTTTGAGACCTGGATAGAGGTGTTTGCCGAACTCACCGGCCATGTGCATCGTCCCCAGGGAATGCTGGAACCGGGTATGCTCCGCCGAGGGATACACCCAGCGGGCGCTCTGGAGCTGGTAGATTCTCCTGAGCCGTTGCAGCCAGGGAGAGTCGATCAGGTCCTTCTCCGTTTTTTCCGGGGGGAGGTCGGGATAAGGTACAGTGAACAGGATATACTGGTATATGGGATCGGCGATCAGCGCTTTGCCCCGGTATGTTCTTGCGGTCTCCGTCGTTTCGAGCTTCATAAACAGATAAATACAGAATTTTTGAGGAAATAGCAAGCGGCGGGAAAGTGCGGAGTGTGTTGGTTTGAATGAGAAAATCGAAAGGTATTTAATAGGGGAAGTGTCCTTTCGCAGTAACAACTGTTTGATCTAGCGGGTTAAAGTCCCGTCCGGGGAATTGTCCGATTCGCCCCGGTAGTTCAAGGGAGCGGCGTCTTGGCAACAAGGGGT
>JAFCZZ010000244.1:0-593 GCA_019314085.1 Deltaproteobacteria bacterium
CAAGGTCGATATCGCTCCGGATGATCCCGCCATGATCCAGTTTACCGGAGGGACTACAGGGGTCCCCAAGGGGGCGGTGCTTACCCACGCCAACATCGTAGCCGCCACCATGGCGGTTTCACTCTGGGGAAATTCCACTATTACCCTTACCAGTCCGGAGAACCGTTCGATTTTGGCAGTTTTGCCCTTGTCCCATGTGTATGGAAATATTGTAGTGATGAACTGGGCCATGTTTAATTGTGCCACGCAGATACTGGTCCCCCGCTTTGAAATTGATGAACTCATGGGGCTTCTGGCCAATTTTGAGCATATCACCTTCTTTCCCGCTGTGCCCACAATGATCACTGCCCTTGTCAACCACCCCAGGGCCGGAGAATTGAATCTGGCAAAGAGGCTTGGATCGTTGAACTCCGGAGGCGCGCCCATGCCTGTGGAGCTTATCGATCAGGTTCAGGATATGGGTATCTTCTTCAACGAGGGATACGGGCTGAGCGAGTCTACGGCTTTAGGGATTTCAAATCCCTCACTGGGCCTCAAGAAGATGGGCAGCGTCGGGATACCCTTCATTGACAATGATGTGCGCCTGGTTGATA
>JAFCZZ010000244.1:648-4728 GCA_019314085.1 Deltaproteobacteria bacterium
AGGGTCCGTTTATTATGAAGGGTTACTGGAATAATCCGGAGGAAACAGCGAATCAGCTTCGCGATGGATGGCTCTACACCGGGGATATAGGCCAGATAGACGAGGACGGTTATTTCTTTATCGTAGATCGTAAAAAGGACATGATTATCGCGAGTGGTTATAACATCTATCCCAGGGAAATCGATGAGGTGCTCTACCAGCACCCCAAGGTCATGGATGCGGTTGCTGTAGGCATACCTCACGAGTACAGGGGGGAGACGGTAAAGGCATACGTCGTCTTGAGGCAGGGGGAAACTGCAACGAAAAAGGAAATTATTGACTTCTGCAGAGACAAACTCGCCGCGTACAAGGCCCCGAAGAGTGTGGAGTTCAGAGATGAGCTTCCCAAATCTGCTGTGGGCAAGATCCTTCGCAAGGTCTTAAGGGATGAGGAGATAAAAAAAATAACAAAAGTGTAGCAGTTTAGCCCTGTTGTAACATTTATGCTGCCACTTTGAAGGTAAAGCTTCTCATCTGAACTCCGGCAAGCAGGATTTTTGCGTCAGCAGCGACTTTTTCAACCGAGTTCAGGTCTTGCAATTCTGCAGATCTGAATAAAGACATGAAGATAGCACGGGCTTCGGTTGCTCGATCTGATCGATACTGTTGTGAAATCCTCCTGCTAACAACCGGCTTTCTTATTTGCTGCTCCGCATGATTACTGTAAGGGTTGATGCCATTTTACCCGGAGCGAATATGGTCTCATGGTTCAAATCCTAGGGGGATTGATAACTTGTCTGTTGCTTGCCATCTATTGTCATGAGCAAGACTAACGGCCCTCACCATAACCAAGCCAGCGAACGGCTGTTGTGACACCTCATATCCGGCGAATCTTCAGCGGCACATCATACGCAGAAGCATCCTCCCGAATGATCGATCAATAATTTATAGAAAGCAGACCCTTGTTCTGAACGTGATGAGAGAAGCCCGCCCCGAAGGGCAGGCTTCTCATCGCTATGCCATGGGCACAACGCCGTCGTCACCGGGGCTCACACAACCTTATTCCCCGCGCGGATCTTTCCCCGCACATCGTTTACTCTTCGGGTCGATTCCGGGAAGTACGGCAGAGGCCGGAACATTATACGTTGGACCCGCGTAGCAGCATTCGTCATACCAGTAGTAAGGCGGAATATTGAACGACACCTGCTGCTCCTCGGGCGGCACAAACTCGGCAATCCTGAATCCCTGAATTGCCCTGTGATCACAGGCCCGCATCTTATACATCCTTCCGGAAACCGATCGAAAGACATCTCCCTCCCAGATGGGAATAATTTTCTCGGGATCGGTGCTCCCGGCTCTCTCCAAAACACTGAAGAACCAGTAAAGCCCTGCTTGCCACTGACCGAGAGTACCGCCAGGATGTCTAAAAAGGGGCGTATTGTAAGGGGCAGATGCCTTTGTCCACGTCTTCCAGTTATCGTTCCACGCCTTGTAATACTTTGTATAATTGGAGGTTACAAACGAGGGACCACCCCCAAGGTCAGAATGCTTGATATTGATCAGGTTCTTTGTCCCTTCTATTCCCATAACCGTCAGCGAATTCGGCTCGTCAACAAACAGATTGCAAATGGGGATATTGAGACCCATAGCCCGCGCCTGTTTCAGGAGATTACCGCCATCGGGCAGCCAATCGCCCGTCCAGATGGCCTCGGCGCCAGATGCCTTGACCTTCGTCAGGTAAGGGGCAAAATCCGTTTCAAACAATCTGTGGTAGTCTTCACCTACTAACTCCGCCTCAGGATAGTACTCCTTAAGCCCCTTTTTAAATCCCTCCGCCATGCCATGACCGAAAGAGTAATCCTGGCAGATAATATAAAACTTTTTCTCCTTCTTCCGGATCTTCCCAAGGTAATAGGCCATGCCACGACCAATCATCCCGGTGGTAGCTTCAGGCTGAAAGGCATAACGGGTGAAGTTTTCGGCATCCATAAGGACAGGGGCCAAGGCGCCTACATTGATGGATATGACCTTGTGCTTGCCTGCCATAGAGTTCTGGATCTTCATCATGTTGCTTCCACTTGTCCCGATAAGGGCAACAACCTTATCCTTGAGGATCGCTTTTTCTACCGCAGTTCGACAGCGATCCGGTTTGGACATGGTATCCACCTTGTACAGGGCTATTTTCTTCCTTTTGCCGTCCACCAGAATTCCACCCCGGCGGTTAATATCGTAGGCGGGAAATGTCATGCAACCCCATCCGAGATCACCATTGAGCGCCCCGGGGCCTGAGTGAGGCCACACAACACCAATCTTGATGGTATCTCCCTCAGGGTTCTCCCATTTGGAAGGATCGAAACCGCTCATGTCTGCCATCTTGTCGGAATCAAAGACGATATTCGGCTTACCAAAGATCGCCTTTTCTTCAGGCGTGAGGATCATCTTATCCATATATCGATCCCAGAACGCCTGGATATGTGGATCCGACAACTTGCTATCAAACAACTTTGCAGCCGTACACGGGCCGCTCATAAACAGCAACACGATTGATACCAATACTCCCACTATCAAAATGCGTTTACCCAAAATATTCATAGCTACTCCCTCCCTTTTTTTATGTATTTCCATTAAAAGATGACCACACGACGAGACGGATACTCACAATCTTTCCGTTTCCAGTGTCCATCCCACTTCCCCTTTTCCCACTGAATCTTCCGGACCTTAGGAAACTACCCTCCTTATGCTTCAAGATATTTTGCAAGAATCTCCTGGTTATCGGTCAGTTCATCGATGGTACCGCCATAGCCAATATGAGCTTTACCCATCAGATAGACCCGCTGGGCCAGTGATAAGGCTATTCTCAGGTTGTGTTCCACCAGCAGGATAGCCACGCCTGCCTTGTGTATTTCCGCCAGGATGTCCCTCACCTCTTCCTTCATCTGGGGCGCCAGACCCTCCGTCGGTTCATCCACCAGCAGGAGGTGGGGGTTACCCATAAGCGAGCGGCCGATGGACAGCATCTGTTGCTCTCCTCCTGATAAAAAGCGACCCTGTGAAGCGTGCCGTTTTTCAAGCAAGGGGAAATGACTGTATATCCTTTCGACGGTCCAGACATTGGGATTCTCCGGATCCTCAAACCTTTTATCCTTAACTCCCAGCATGAGATTGTCGAACACCGACAACTCGGGAAAAATCCTCCGCTCTTCGGGAACATAGCTGATCCCCTCTCTGGCTATCTTGTAGGGAGGGAAACCTTTGATATTCTTTCCTTTAAAGAGAACCGAGCCTGACCGTGGGCTCACCAGCCCCATGATCGTCTTGAGAGCAGTGCTTTTACCCATCCCGTTACGTCCCAACAAGGCAACGAGCTCGCCCTCGTCGACATTGATGGTGACATCTCGCAATACATGGCTTGCGCCATAAAAGGTATTCACCTTGTCTACTTCTAGCAGCATGTAATTTACCCTTTCCCCTCAGCTTTGATTAAACGAGAAGGCCTCACAGCCCACCATATCCAGAGCCGAACACCGCGGCATAAAGCCTTTCAAAAAAGACGGCTGCCATATCCACAATCCCCATAACCTCAAGCAACGTGCAAATCCCCTAAGTATGCATCCTTGACATCCTGGTTCTCGCGAATATCCTCAGGCAAACCTGTCGCCAGGATTTCCCCGTAGTGTAAAACCGTAATCCGATCAGCAATGGAAAATACAACATCCATGTCATGTTCGATAATCACCGTTGTCTTTCCCTCGGTGAGTTTCCTCACCAACTCGACAGCAGTTTTCGTCTCCTCCTTTGACATGCCGGCGGTGAATTCATCCAGCAACACAAGATCAGGGTCCGCGCCGAAAGCCATGGTTATATCCAGCGCCCTCGATTTGCCATAGGAAAGATTACAGGCCAATACATCTCGCCACGTATCTGAACAAATTATATCGAATCCCATACTTCGCCATGACAGCAAGCCGAAGATTCTGGAAAGCCGTCATATTCTGAAAGGTGCTCGTAATCTGGAAGGATCGTCCCATTTTCATGCGGGACAAACGGTGTGGCGTAAAACCGGTGACATCCTCCCCCTTGAAAAACACTCCCCCCCCGCTC
>JAFCZZ010000245.1 GCA_019314085.1 Deltaproteobacteria bacterium
GTTCTCCCCTACTGCTGACATTATGATTCTCCTTCCGACTAACATCGAAACCGGCGAAGCTGGTGAAAATATCTCTGGCCGGTTTTGACTCGTTTTATCGGTTATGTGCACTTTGCTTTCCTAATTTAAGGAATATGGGTTGCAATGTTCGCCGTGGTTTTTTGCTTCCGCACCAGCAAATTGTTGATTGATTATTCTAATTCTCTCAAAAAAGGCTCAATGGAATACTTATCCAAAATCCTACCTGAATTAACAATATGACTGAAAAATCTTTTATATCCTATTTTTTCAACTCTTGTTTTCCAGTTTCCTCTCAGAGGATGGCCTGGTACAACCTCCATGAGAGTTTTAAAAGCAAGCTTTATTTCCTTATCATTCTTAAAACTGTTGATTCCCGCTGGAACCAGGATATCAAGCTTGACACCGTCGTTTTTAAATAGTTTTCGAAATTCACTTATGAATTTTTCTATTCTCTTTTCAGTGTTTTCTTTAGATCGCCTAATCGACTTAAAAATGGATACAATTATCCAATAGATAATAGCTATAATCGAGCTAAGGATAAAAACTCCTATGCCCGAAAATATCCAGTCTGCATTATTGGTGATGATTTCTTTCATCTCATACAACACTTAAAAAAGGACCGATTTATTTTCTATTTCCCTCAGCCTTTCCGTCCGTCTCTTCCTATCACGTTGGTATGTGAGCCGCGGATCTCTTTTATAAAGAAGGCTGCTTTTCCCTGAACAGCGTACCCCCCGGCCTTGTCGTACGGTTCGTCCGTCGCCGTGTACCATTCCATCTCATCCTCGGAGATATCCTTGAAGAGGACACCAGACCGGACCGTTTCATTTACGACGACGCCCTCACCTTCTTTCACGAGGGCGAATCCCGTTACGACCGTGTGCTCCCTGCCGCTGAGCATACCGAGCATTCTCCTGGCCTCGGCGGGCGTTGCCGGCTTGCCCAACATCTTTCCGTCTATAACCACAACCGTGTCCGCTCCCAGGACCCACCTGCCCGGGTGCACGCGGGACACCGCGAGGGCCTTCTCCCTGGAGAGCCTCAGGACGTGGTCTTCCGGGGATTCCCCGTCGAGGGCCTCCTCATCGATATCACTTGGAATTATCTCAAAATCCGGGATCAGCGCGCCGAGCAGCTCTCTGCGGCGGGGCGAGGCCGACGCCAGGATAAAGGATGCCTGCATGTTCATATTGTTCATGTCTCCTTGTTTCTCAGAGGGGTAAAATAGGCTGGACGCTCAGACAGTATCGGGGACACATTTAACCATGACCTTCCTTGTACGGGGGCCGTCAAATTCACAGAAGAAAACGGATTGCCAGGTTCCCAAGACAAGGCTGCCCCCCTCCACGAGGACGACCTCTGAGGAGCCGAAGAGAGATGCCTTGATGTGCGCGGCGGAATTTCCTTCAATATGCCGGTAATTGTCACTCAGGGGAATCGCCTTGTCCATTTCCATCAATATGTCTTTCGGCACATCGGGATCGGCGTTTTCGTTGATGGTGACCGCCGCGGTGGTATGGGGGACAAACACATGGCACACCCCATCCTTCACCCCGCTCTTCTTCAAGACAGCGGTTATCTCTTCCGTAATATCGATCATTTCAGATCTTGAGTGCGTCCTCACGGTAAACTGGTCCATATCGTCCTCCACGGCGGGAATTCCCTGCTTCAAATATATCTTTTGACTTATTATCCCGTATTGTCTATATTTTGCTTGTTACAACATCTCGGAGACCAATCACTCTTCGGAAGATGTTGAAGCACGCTCGCCCTCACTCGAGCAGATAAAGAACACCCGGTAGGCATGCCATGAAACCTGAAGAGTTCTTACGGGGAGTATCCCTGTTTCATACCCTCAGCACCGATGACAGAGAATGTCTCGCCACTTCTCTCAAACGTCGTTCTCTCAAGAAAGGAGAGGCCCTATTCCGCAAGGGCGATGAGGGAACCTCACTGTATATAGTAAAGGCTGGGAGTGTCAAGATTGTTCTTCCCTCTGACATGGGGGATGAGGTCGCGGCTGCAATCCTGTCTAAAGGAGACTTTTTCGGCGAGATGGCGCTTCTAGACGGGATGCCCCGTTCGGCCGATGTGGTGGCCCTCGAACCGTCCGAGTTGCTGGCCCTGAACCAGGAAGATTTCCTGGCATTCCTGAAGGGCAACGAAGGGGCCATACAGTCGATTTTTTCCTATCTCTCCATGCAACTGCGTAGGACAGATGAGCTCCTTGAGGATGCTCATTTTCTCAATATCTCGACTCGATTCGCCCGAAGACTCGTCGAACTGGCACGTAAATACGGTCGTCGGGGGGGACCGAAAGACCCCGTAGAGATCGACCTGCAGCTGACCCAGAAAGACCTTGCGAGTATCGTGGGAACGACGCGGGAAAGTATCAATAAGGAATTAAGGGTGCTGCGCGAAAAGGGACTGGTCAATGCCGAGGGGAACACTCTTCAGATCCTCGACCTGGAACGTCTCGAAAAACGAGCCCACCTGTAACAGCCCGCCACGTGATACGTTTCACACCAAAGCCATGAAGCGCTTCATTGCGTTCACCGGTGTTCTTTAGTATAAGCTTTTAAAACTAATTTATATATCGCTGGAATTCAGTAATTGATGAAGGAGTAAATGGTGCCTTACGCGGAATGCCTTCTGGGAATCTTCTCGACAATTCTGGGTGCTGTTGTCGGAAGCTTTCTCAACGTATGCATCTACCGGATCCCTTCGGGAAGCTCCATCGCGCTACCGGCGTCCCACTGTCCGGCCTGCGGGGATCCCATAAAGTTCTACGACAATATCCCGATTATCAGCTACCTTATACTCAGGGGGAAATGCCGGCACTGCAATGAAAGGATCTCCCCTATCTACCCCGCAGTCGAACTGCTGACCGCCATCATGTCCGTACTTCTCTTCCGGAGATACGGCCTGTCTCTCGGATACCTCTTTTCCTTCCTGTTCACCTGCGCCCTGATCGTCATAACCTTCATCGACCTGAGGCACCAGATCATCCCGGACGTGATCAGCCTTCCGGGCATACCTCTTTTCGCACTGGCGGCTATTTTCTTCATGGATGTCACGTTCAGGGACTCTCTGATCGGCATCCTGGCGGGCGGAGGATTTCTTTTCCTGGTCGCCCTCGGATATCAGCTCCTTACAAAGAGAGAGGGAATGGGCGGGGGTGACATAAAACTGCTGGCCATGCTGGGGGGATTTCTGGGATGGCAATCCCTCTGGTTCATCATCATGGTAGCCTCCCTTATCGGAGCGGTCGCGGGCATATCTTTCATGGTCTCCAAGGGAAAAGACTCAAGATACGCCATCCCCTTCGGACCCTTTCTGTCTATCGCCGCTGTAGCCTACCTCTTCTGGGGCGATACCGTTATGAGATGGGTGTTTTTAAGATGATACAAAATACCGACAAAAGGGGGTTCACCCTCGTAGAGATGATGATTGTGGTTGCCGTTATCGGGATTCTTGCCGGCATCGCGGCGCCGAATCTCAAGACCTATATGGTCCAGAGGAGGGTAAACGGAGCGGCACGGCAGGTTATGACGGACCTGATGGAGGCGAGGATGAAGGCGGTCAGTCAGAACAACCGCTTCAGGGTGTTCTTCCTGGACGATCACCGCTATCAAATCCTCGACGATGATAATAACAACAACACCGAGGACAGCGGTGAGACGAGCACGACAAAGAATATCCAGGGCGAATATTATGACGTGACCCTGAGCGCGACCGCCAACCCTATCTTCTACCCGCGTGGCACCGCATATGGCACGACCGTCACCCTTACAAACTCCAGCGGGTCGAAGGACGTCAGCGTTGCAACATCGGGCCGGGTGAAGATACAGTAGAGGAATACAAGATGAACAAGATCGACAATTCCAGCGGTTTTACCTTGGTAGAGGTCATGATAGCCATATTTATCCTTGTGGTCGGCCTTCTGGGCGTGGCGGGCGTGGCGACAACTGTCATCAATGGGAACACATTCAGCAAGGAGATTACCACCGCCACAACACTGGCCCAGGACAAGATGGAAGAACTGAAGGGCACTGCCTACGCGAGCATCACAACCGGTTCCGACACACAGGAGTCAATCTACACGAGGACATGGACGGTCACCTCGAATTCACCTGTCACCGGGATGAAAACCATCGAGGTTGCGGTGGCATTTTCATGGAAAGGCAGCGCACACAACGTTACGCTCAAGACAATGGTAGCAGAATAATGGAACATCTCAGGGGAAAAAACCGGGGGGCACTCCATCCATCCCCACAAAGCGACCGTGGCTTCACACTGATCGAGTTGCTGATCGCCATGGCCGTAGGACTCGTTCTCCTTGGCGCCATGTACGGCGTCTTCACCTTGCATA